>JAWXAU010000042.1 GCA_034439655.1 Bacteroidota bacterium
TAACGAAGAATCTCTTGAAATCGGAGACCAACCTCTACCGTCATTCTGAGGCAAGCCAGAATAGAATCTTAAACAAACAACAAATCTTAATGGCGTAACGAAGAATCTGCCCAAAGTATATACTAAATTATAAATCCTCGTACAAATCTTTCCACTCAGGATTAATCGAATTTAACAAATCTTCTTTCTTCCTTCTCACCCACCCCTTCAACTTCTTCTCCCTAACAATTGCCTCTTCTATACTATGAAAGCTTTCATAATAAACTAATTTTTCTAAATTGTATCTCGCACTAAATGATTTTGGATTTTTCTTATTTCTGTGCTCGCTTATTCTAGCTATTAAATTTGACGTAACACCAATATATAATGTGGTGTGATTTTTATTGGTTATTATATAAACTGAACCACCGCGTTCCATGACTCTGATATCTAAAATAAACCTTTGTACATACTATGGGCAGATTCTTCGCTCGAAGCATCGCTCAGAATGACGTTACACATTAAACCTAAAGTGCATCACATCACCATCCTGCACTATATATTCTTTTCCTTCAATACCTAACTTACCCGCATCTCTGCAAGCACTTTCGCTTCCTAATGTGATGAAATCATTATAATGTATTACCTCGGCACGGATGAATCCTTTTTCAAAATCGGTATGGATAACCCCGGCAGCTTGTGGAGCTTTATAACCTCTATATATGGTCCAAGCTCTCACTTCTTGCACACCTGCAGTGAAGTAGGTTTGTAAATCTAAAAGTCTGTATGCTGCTTTAATTAATTTTGAAACACCTGATTCTTTCAAACCCATGCTGCTCAAGAAATCCAACTGATCTTCCAAACTTTCCAAATCAGTAATTTCACTTTCTATTGCAGCAGATATTATAATACATTCTGCATTCTCACTTTTAATTGCTTCCAATACTTTTTTCACATGATCATTGCCCTCAACTACTGCAGCTTCATCCACATTGCAAACATATAATACGGGTTTGCTCGTGAGCAATTGAAAAGTATCTACAATCTCTTTTTCTACATCAGTCAATTCTACAGTTCGTGCAGATTTTCCCTGCTCCAAAACATCCTTAATTCTTTCAATCAATTCTACTTCTTTCTTCGCGTCTTTATCTTTCGTAGCTTTATTCCAACGGGATTTTAAAGTCTCCAAATCTTTCAACTGAAGTTCAGTATCTATAATTTCTTTATCACTAACGGGGTCCACTTTTCCATCCACATGTATTACATTCGGGTCATCGAAACAACGGAGTACATGTATAATAGCATCGGTATTTCTAATATTCCCCAAAAACTGATTGCCCAATCCTTCGCCTTTGCTGGCACCTTTTACGAGGCCTGCAATGTCTACTATCTCGACAGTTGTTGGCACTACTTTTTGAGGATTTACGATAGCTGAAAGTTTTTCCAAACGCTCATCGGGCACGGTGATAACGCCCACATTGGGCTCGATGGTGCAAAAAGGAAAATTGGCTGCCTGTGCTTTGGCATTGGAGAGACAGTTGAAAAGGGTTGATTTACCTACGTTTGGCAAACCCACGATACCGCATTGTAAAGACATATATTATAATGGTTAAGATGAATGGTTAATGGTTAATGAATATGCGTTGGTGCTAGTATTATTATCCATTTTTCGCGGCAAAGATAGGGATTAAAAACTCTGTATAACACTGTGCAATACTCTGTGTAACTCCGTGGTTAGTTTTTTACAACAGAGTAACACAGAGTTTCAAAGAGTGAAAAACTTATTTGCCGCAAAACCATCCATCCCCTAAATTTGCCCTCACAAAAGCCGTCCTAGCTCAGTTGGTAGAGCAACTGTTTCGTAAATAGTAGGTCGAGGGTTCGAATCCCTTGGATGGCTCAAGGGATATTTTATCCGCCGCGGTTGATTATATTTGGAATTTTTTATTTTATATTTCATTTAATACCGATACTCAATATATAATAGTCCAAAAGAAAGGGACTAAATGTATTGTAGTTCGTTATTACCATTCTAAAAACTAAATCCGCCACAGGCGGAGGACTATTTTAGTTTAAGAATTGGTATAATATATCATTGAATAATAATATCTGATACGATTCTCAGTCATAAATTTTCTTGATAATTCCCCTTGTTTTATCAAATTTATGTTTTACATTTGTTTTAAGTAATTAACCAAAATATTTATGAATACAAGAATTATTAAGCTGTTTTTTACAGAAATCATTTTAGCTGCGGCTTTGCCTAGCATGGCTCAAGATCACAAACAATGGTGCAAGTATATATATAAGTCCGGGTACAACGCTACACTCTGGAGGCAATTTAGTCCATGCAGCAGGAAGCACGATCAAAAACTCGGGAACCCTCACTGTGAGTGGTAATTTGACCCATGAAGCTACACTAAATGGGAATGGCAAAATAGAAATGATGGGCACCACTGCTCAAACGATTGATATGGGCAGCGACAGTGCTTATGATTTGGTGATAAACAATACGGCCAATACCACGCTCATTAATTCCATAGTTATATTAGACAACCTCGATTTCTCCAATGGTAAGGTGATACTAGGTTCCTATAATATGAATTTGGTAGAAGCCGCAAACGTGAGCAACTATTCATCAAGTAAATATATAGTAACAGATGGTACCGGAAGTTTAATACAAAATGGAATTGGCACTAGTGGCCGCACTGGAAGTATTGATTTCCCTATTGGAGCAAGCACTAGTTCGTATAATCCTGCTACTATAAATAACAGTGGAACGAAGGATAATTTTTCGGTAAAAGTATATCCCACAATATATAATAGTTATAGTGGCGGAGTAGGCAGTGGTGGCTCATTGAGCAGTACAGAAGAAGTAGATCGCACTTGGATTATTAACGAAGCAACCAATGGTGGCAGCAATGCTACACTTACTTTACAATGGAATGCAAGTGATGAAGATGCATCTTTTTCGCGTAACAATTGTGCTATTGCCTATTATGATGGTACAACTTGGGTAAGGAATATAAATGGTGCAGCAGCCACTGGTTCTAATCCTTATACCCGTTCAGTTTCGGGAGTAGCGGAATTTGCAAATACACCCTACGGATTGGGAAGCAATAATTCTCCATTACCCGTTCAGTTCCTCGATTTTGATGTAGTAAAACAAAATTTCGATGCCCATATTACTTGGTCAACAGCCCTTCAATACAATACCAATAATTTTGAAGTGGAACGTAGTTTCGATATGATACATTTTGAAACAATAGGTTCACTTCCCGCATTAAAAAATTCAAGCACAAACAGTTATTATACTTTCGACGATAAAGCCATTTTACAATATATGATAGGTAATAATTTGCCCTATGTATATTATCGAATAAAAGAAAACGATAAAGATGGTAAATCTCAAAGCACTGCGGTAAAATCCTTGAATATATCGAGTAATGCTACTGCAAGTATGAGTATGGAAAGTGTGAAAGTATTACCTAATCCGTATTCAGATAATTTTGCTATATTATATACGATGAACAGCAATATGCATATCGATTTTAGGTTATTGGATGTTAATGGCAAACTTATATATACCCAAAGTGCAAATGCTTTAAAGGGTATCAACCAATTTGATTTTAAAGGTTTTGACCACTTGGCATCAGGTTTATATATGATAGAAGCTCGAATGCAAAATGGCGAAAAGCAATTGTATAAAATTATGAAGAATTAAGAAATTTTTCTTTATCTATTTTCTCAATATTTCTTTCCCATTGGTTTCTTGCAGGGTAATTTTTGTTCATTATCTTTGAACCTTTAAAAAAATCATTTTCATGGCTAAAAATTTACTCATCATAGCAGGCATATTTTTGTTTACCTGCTCCATGCGAACAAATAACAAAGAATCATTTGAAGGTATTATAACATATAAAATTACTTATACACCTAAAAATCCCGATAAAAGATATAATGACTACCAACAGAAAAAATTTGGTGATACCTTGGTTTTATATATATCTAAAAATGGGGATTTTAAAAAGGAATATCCTACAAGTGGCGAAATGGGCTACGACTATTATACTTATTTAACACGAACAAATAAAGCTTATCTCAAATGGAGAAACCAGGATACTTTGGCCACTTATGATTGTTCGTTGAATAGCTTAAAAATAAAAAGTGAAATAGAAAAGCCTTCTGAAACAATACATAACATTGTATGTAAAGGTTATTGCATCACACTTGTAGACAGCAGTAACAGCAGAAGGCCCATGCTTGCTATACTTACTTATTATTACCCATCGAACAAAGAATATATAGACCCTAAATTATATACACAGCACCACGATTTTTTCTATAATAAAACTATGAATAAAATACAAGCTCCTTATTATAAACATACCTTGGATATGGGAAGCTATGAAGTTACTTTTGAACTCGTAAAAATTCAAGCTAAGGAATTATCTCCAGTCGTGTTTAAAATTAATTAGAAACTAGGAGTAAGGGCCATTCGGCGAAAGCAATCCTTACCCCTTCAGCCTATCCCTATCCCCTTATTCCTTAACCCTTTCCCTCCCCTTGGGGAAAACTCAGTACACTACCTAAAAGCTTCATCCTTTATTTTTGCAGTTCATGCAGAAATTGATTTCTTTATATATATATGTTTTCTTAAGCTCGAGCACCTTGTATGCACAGTACTTGCCAAACTTGCCGATTGGAATTGAAGGTGAGCATTGGGTAGATTCAGTATTTAAAACACTCACTCCTGAGCGAAAAGTGGGTCAGTTATTTATGATCTCTGAATTTAGTGACAGTGCTCAATCGTTAGCTATAGAAAATGAGTGCTTGATAAAAGACTACGGCATTGGTGGCTTATGTTTTTTTAAGGGAGGCCCGATGCGTCAAGCAATATTATGCAATAAACTACAATCGTATTGTAAAGTACCTATGCTTATCTCTATGGATGCCGAGTGGGGATTAGCCATGCGACTCGATAGTGTAATTAGTTATCCAAAACAAATGGCATTGGGAACTGTAGCTAATGAAAAACATTGTTATATATTGGGCAAACAAATGGCGGAGCAATGCCAGAGACTAGGCGTTCATATTAGCTTCTCGCCAGTTGCCGATGTAAATAACAATCCGCTGAATCCAGTTATTGGTGACCGCTCATTTGGCGAGGACAAAGAGAAAGTTTCAAAACGTGCGGTACAATATATGAAAGGTTTGCAAGAGGGGCATGTGATGGCATGTGCGAAACATTTTCCCGGGCATGGAAATACAGAATCCGATTCACATTTAGATTTACCTATCATACACCAACCTATTGCAGAAATTGATACCGTAGAATTATATCCTTTCCGTCATTTATTTGCCGCTGGTGTCGCTTCTGTAATGGCCGCACATTTATATATACCAGCTATTGATAGTACGCAAAATACTGCTACTTCTATATCAGAAAAAGCAGTAACGGAATTATTGAAAACCAAATTAGGCTATACTGGATTGGTAATTACCGATGGACTTGCCATGAAAGGTGTTGCAAAATTTTATACCCCTCACGAACTTGCCCTTAAAGCACTCAAAGCAGGTAATGATATATTATTGTGTGCCGAAGATGTGCCGCAATCAGTAAGTTACATTTTGGATGCTGTAAAAAAAGGGAAGCTTAAAATGAGTGAAATAGATATCAGCGTGAAGAAAATTCTGGCTGCAAAATATTGGGTAGGCCTGGCAAATTACAAAGCTATTGATACCGCCAATTTATATAATGGTTTGAACAAACCAGACTATTATGAGGCAAGGCAATTGATGGCACAAGATGCTGTATGTTTGGTTAATCTTCATAATAAACTATTGCCCTTGAAACCTGGTCAAAAAATTATAGCTGTTTCAGTGGGAACAGGCAAACTCACAAGATTTCAAGAGATGTTGAGTTTATATACTCCAATGCAAATATTGGCCTTGGATAAATATCAGGGAACTGCCTATTTTGATTCTATCATACAAATCCTTAAAAAGGCTGATGTGGTAATTGCCTCGGTACAAAATACCAGCAGGTTTCTTACCAAACAGTTTGGGCTAACTAGCAACGAAATTAATTTTGTAAATGCACTTCCGCGTAACAAAACGCTACTGGTACATTTTGGAAATGTATATGCCTTGGATTCTTTCGAAAATTTTAGAAATATCATCAATGCAAATGAAGATTGGGAACACTATCAGGAGGCTGCTGCACAGCTAATTTCGGGAAGTATATTTCGCATGGACCAAGCCACTTTGCCAGTTTCAGCATCCAAAGAATATAGTTATAATATGGGTGAAGGTTTTCCATTTTTACGCCGTCCGTATCACGATCTCAATAATACAAGTGCAAAATTACTCGAGCATAAAATAGATAGTATTGTGAAAGCCGCAATAGATTCGCAAGCTACTCCAGGCTGCCAAATACTGGTTTCGCACCAAGGCCGATTGGTATTGCATAAAGCTTATGGAACCCATACTTATATAGATAGCCAATTGGTGAAATTAAATGATATATATGATATTGCTTCTGTAACCAAAATTATGTCGACCACCCTTGCAGTAATGAAATTGGTGGAGAATGGTGATATTAAATTGGATGAAAAATTGAGTACGTATTTGAAAGATCTACGTAAAACAAACAAGAAAGATATCATACTTAAAGATGTGCTCACACACCGTGCTGGCTTGCAGGAATGGATTCCGTTCTATCAATACACACTCATGGATAAGCAACCCAGTCCTTATATATATATGAACCGCAAATATGAGGACTATACTATACAGGTAGCCGATAGTTTATGGATGAATGAAAAGTATATTGATACGATATGGCAAACAATATATAAATCGACATTAATAGAGCCTGGCAAATATGCTTATAGTGATATTGGTTTTATATTATTACAAAAACTGGTAGAAAAAGTGAGTGGCAAAAAATTGGATAACTATATGAATCATAATTTCTATGAACCCATGGGGTTTGCAACCATGACATATAATCCGATGGAAAAATTTACTAAGCAAAAACTCATAGCAACAGAAAATGATAGTGCTTTTAGAAGGCAGCTTATACACGGATTTGTACACGATCCTGCTGCTGCAATGATGGGCGGCGTGGCTGGCCATGCTGGGGTTTTCTCCAATGCTTTTGATATATTTCAAATCATGCAAATGTTGATGAATAATGGAAGCTATCAAGGTAAAACATATTTCAAACCCGAAACTGTGGCATTGTTTAATAAAGCACATTTCGCAGGCTTACGCCGTGGCTTGGGCTTCGACAAACCAGAAACTACAGTCGGCAAAGGTAGTCCTTGTACCAAGTATGCATCGCCTGAAACTTTTGGACACCAAGGTTTCACGGGTACCTGCACTTGGGCCGACCCTACCAATAGTATTATAATAGTTTTCTTAAGTAACCGTGTTAATCCCGATGCTGCAAATACGAAACTTAGCAAAATGAATGTGAGAACTGCTATTCAGGATGCGGCGTATGAGGTGTTGGTGAAGTGACGACTTATGATGTATGATGTACCTCGCCGCGGCGAATACGATTTATACCGAAACTCAATATATAATGTCCAAAAAAAGGGGACTAATCCTTTGCTAACGCACTAGCTTGGCGGAGTTATCAATTTGTGCACTGCAAGGCCCAAACTATTTGTCCTCCCGAGGCTAGAGCCTGTGCCGAACTTGTTTCGGTAAAGGATCTCACGCTGCTGAAAATATGCTAAGATTTAGCATGGTAAATATCTCTCCCGCAAGCGTGCAGGAGAGAAAAAACAAAATACTTTAGCATATAATACTAATTCACCACTGCTTCCTTAGCAACAACTGCAGATGCTTTGAAGAAACCGAGAGCATTGCCACTTATATTTCCTTTGTAGGGTGCTGGTGGCGGGGCAAATAAACTTTGCTGGCGTACTGCGTTATTGATCATTTGGAAATAATAATTATATGCATTGGCACTGAGTGAATGAACTTCAACTCTTACCTTATCTCCCTTTTTTACTGGGCGTCCTATATATACATCTTTGGCCTGATTGCCATCAATAAATTGGTCCGTGGTAAAGTTGAGGTCATTCAAAGTATTGAAAGCGGTGTCATTCCTCCAAAAATACGCTATATAATTATCGCCAAGCCCAGCAGGGTCGGTATGGTTTATATTACTGAATTTATTATATGGGTTACCTGGTCTGCCAAATGGAAAATCGATAAAATATAAACTATCAAACTGTGTGGTACGATTCAATTTATCGGTTGCCACATATTCAGTATTATTATACTTTATTTTTAAGGTATAAGTATTTCCTACTACGCCTTTCATATTTTTACCGACATATATTCCACTTGCCACAGGGTTTTCAACCAAAGTATCAATATTGATATTATCGGTAATAGTAACCAAGTCAGCTTTCACTTTTGGATTTGCCATAGTATCGAAATAAGGCAAGCTCATGGTAAGAGTAACCTTTGCCACACTATCACTATATATGTATGCATCCACTACCAAATTGCTTTGTTGATCTTTGGGTAAATCTACTTTTATCACATCCTCGCATGAAGAGAATAGCAGCGTAGTACCTATTAATATATATAATATTTTATTTTTCATAATCTAGCTTTATTATTTTTCACTGTGTCTGCTTAAAAATTGAAGTTATAGGTTACGGCAGGTATAATAGACCCGAATACTGAAATCCTTACTGCTTCAGTCAGTTTGGTATCGGTGTTTTGTCGAAAATATACAGAATACGCATTACGTCGTGAAGTAACATTATATGCTGAGAATACCCACTCACCCTGCCAATACTTCCTTTTGCGTGGTTTAAAACTAGCCGAGAAATCTATCCTAAAATAATCTGGCACACGAATACTGTTACGTAAACTGGCTTGCCCTAGTAAGTATCCTTGGTAAGTAAATTTCTGAGCCATACCTGTAATTGGTGCACCAGTACTATATACACAATTACTTCCAAAAGTCCATTTTTTTGTGAACTCATACGATGCTGTAATACTTAAATTATTTGTTTTATCATAAGGAGCGAAATACCATTTATCTTCATTAATACCAACTATTTGCCTACGTGTGCGGCTATAGGTATAGCTTATCCAACCCGTAAGTTTTCCTTCCGTTTTGCGAACAAAAAACTCTGCACCATAGCTATATCCAATACCTCTCAGCATCTCAGTTTCAAGAGCAGGATTGGCAATTAGCTGTGCTCCACTTTTAAAATCTATTACATTCATATATTTTTTATAGAATACTTCTACCGATGTTTCATATATATTTCTTTTAAAATTTTGAAAATAACCTAATGCTACTTGGTCGGCCACTTGGGGTTTGAAATAGTTATCGCTAGGCCAATAAATATCTAGAGGAGTTGCTGCACTTGTTTGTGTAATTAAATGTATATTTTGACGGGTTCTATTATAACTTCCTTTTATAGAATTTGAATTTTTCAAACTATATTTAAACGATATCCTCGGCTCAAGCCCTTGGTAAAATTTGATAATTTTTCCTGCATCATACACTGTAGTATCACTAATCTGCGAGGCTATCCTATTATTAGGGTCACTGTAAGTATATACACTTGATTTGCCCATCTGAGCAAAACCATTATATCTAATACCATACTGTAACGTAAGTCTTCTACTAACTGTTTGTTCGTTGCTTATATATAAATTGGGTTCAATCGCAAATTTTTTCTCCATCTTGATTTGGTTGATAAACGAACTTTGCCCCGTTACTGGGTCTGTTTGGCCTGGATTGAAATCATAATATATCATATTGCCGCCAAACAAAAAAGTATTGTTAGAATTTATATAATAAGTATGGTCATATTTAAGGTTATAAAATCTAATATTTGAAATCCATTTAAAGGCACTACTTCCCGAAGTTGAACCTAAGTCATAATTATAATTGCTTACCACACCAGTGATGTTTGCAAAGTGTTTGCGGTTATTATATAAATGGTTCCACCGAACAGTAAGATTTGTATTGCCCCAACTGGTTGCAAACAAATCAGCAAATCCAAAAGCGTCTCTACCATAATAGCCGCTCACATACAATCGGTTTTTCTTGTCCAATATATAATTAAATTTGGCATTAAAATCTGTAAAGTTGATAGAACTTTTTTTCAATTGTGCATTACTTGCAAATGGGAAAAATAAATCAATATAGCTGCGACGAAAAGCAACCATATAGGAGCTTTTGTCTTTTACGATAGGCCCTTCCAACATAACTCTAGAAAATATGGTACCTATGCCTCCACTACCATGAAATTTTTTCATATTCCCATCCTTCATTCTTATATCGAGTACCGATGATAATCTACCACCATAATTGGCTGGAATACCACCTTTGATCAACTTTACATCCTTCACCGCATCAGGGTTAAATACTGAGAAAAAACCCAAGGCATGAGATGAATTATATATGGGTGCTTCATCCTGTAAAATCAAATTTTGATCGACCGAGCCTCCTCTTACATTAAATCCTGTAGCCCCCTCTCCCACTGTAGAAACGCCTGGCAATAATTGTATAGACTTAATTACATCTACTTCGCCCAATACCGCTGGGATTCTCTTAATGGTAGCAGATGATAATTGCACCGTGCTCATCTCTACCTTTTCCACATTTTTATTACTGCGTTTTTCTTTAATTGTTACACTTTCCAGTTCTTTCGTTTGTACCTTAAGTTCTATATTGAGCGTTGTATCAGAAGTTAACTCAAGTAGCTGGATATAACTATCAAAATTTACAGCTATACAATTAATTTCATAACTTCCTTTAGGCAATGATAAAGAGTAGAATCCATAGCTATTAGATAATACTTTATTGTTTCTATCCTTCACTGTAATGCTTGCTCCACTAATGTCTTCACCATTTTGTCCATCTTTTACATGGCCACTAATATTATAAGTTTGTGCTGAAGAAAATAGACTGCCGATTAAAAAGAATGATATTAATATTTTTTTCATATTTGAGGTATATAACGCCGCGAAATTGCTTTTGTTTTAAGTGCCTGAAAAAATATAATTTATAAACCCAAAGATTAATACTCCAAACTGTGTTTTTTGGCTGCTGAAACAAAATATATCCACCTACTGCATAATCCGTTAGTCGTTAATGTAATGAAAACAAGCATTTACTTTGCGTTTTCATTGCATCATCTCATACCCCCTAAGTACAAGATATATATTATTGAAAAAAGTGGCTAAACCACCACAACAGAAAAAATTAATTATTTGTTTTTTCGGGATAAAACTTCATGTGCTGGTACATCACATTCGACTCCCAGTAAGTTTTCTCACGTTTACGAAAACCAAATTTCTCATAGAAAGGTATCAATTCAGTTGGGCATCCCAGGGTTAATTGTAAATTTTCGGGGATATCGTCCATCATTTTTTGCAACAAAGCAGCTCCAATTCCTTTGCCTCTCTGATCCTTAAGCACACACATTCTTTCAAACTTATAACCAGACCCACCTTCTCTCCATCTTGATGCTCCAACAGGTTCGTTATTATACAGTGCTATATAATATCTGCATTTGCGTTCCTTATCATAATGGTCATGCTCATCGTTTGGAATCATACCAAGTTCGTCAACAAAAACCGAATTGCGGATTTTGAAATTATTTTCCATGTCGGCAGAACTATCTACCTTTTTAATTTCAATCATGCGTTCAGAGTACTATATAAATTAGGCAGCAAATGTACACAAAAAAGATTGCTAGAAATTCATTTTGTTTAAATTCTATGTCAAATAAATGTTAATTCGTACTGTTGGCAAATTATTAAATCATATTATGAATAAATGCAGCTACTGCTAACCCATATAGAATTTCCTTATCCTGTCAGCCAATTCCCACACATCTATAAAAGAATTATATAAGGGCACCGGGGCAACACGAATCACATCTGGCTCTCGCCAATCTGATATGATATGGTGTTTTTGCAAATATGCATGCAATTTTTTGCCTCTTGCTTTGGCTACTATCGATAGCTGACAACCGCGGTGGTCAGGGTGCTTGGGCGTAAGTATAGAAATATCTTCTATGGCCAAATCATTCAATAAATATTCGAGGTAGCCAGTGAGCAATACACTTTTTTTTCTCAGATTTTTGATTCCTGCTTTGTCAAACATTTCGAGCGATGTACGATGCACTGCCATAGGCAATATTTGTGCATTGCTTAACTGCCAGCCCTCTGCAGTAGGTGTAGGGTCAAATTCTTTTTGCATCAAGAACCTTGTCTTTTCATTATTGCCCCACCAACCCGCAAACCTCGGCAAGGTTTTATCAGCCACATGCTTCTCATTTATATATACACCCGATGTGCCACCTGGGCCAGAGTTCAAGTATTTATAAGTACACCACACAGCAAAATCTACTTTCCATTTATTCAATTGCAAATGCAAATTGCCTGCAGCATGGGCCAAATCGAAACCTGCCAATGCTCCAATATTATGGGCAGCCTCCGTAATTTTATCCATCTCAAATGCTTGACCCGTATAATAGTTTACGCCACCCATCATCACCAATGCAAGACTATCCTTATGCTCTTCAATAGTGCTAATAATATCATCGGTACACAAATTATGTTTGCCTTCTTTGGGTTTTAATTCTATCAACGTTTTTGCAGGATCGAACCCATGAAATTTAATTTGCGATTCGAGTGCATAACGGTCGCTTGGGAATGGATTTGCCTCCATCAAAATTTTGAAACGGGTTTTGGTAGGTCTGTAAAAACTTACCATCATCAAATGCAGATTGGTAGTGAGGTTATTCATCACCACCACCTCTTTATTTTTTGCACCCACCAATCGTGCCGACATGGCCGTAAGAAAATGATGGTAGCCGAACCAATCGAACTTGCTTTTGAAATGCCCTTCCACACCCAGCTCTGCCCAAGCATCAAGCTCCTCGTTCACTGCTTTCTTTACGCCTTTAGGTTGCAGACCTAATGAATTTCCACAAAAATATATTTGTTTGTTACCCTTTATTATTGGGAAATGAAACTGCTTGCGATAAGATACTAGTGGATCTTCTTTATCAAGCTGCTTGGCAAATTCTTTATTATTTTGATATTTCATATTATAAATGTCCGTGGTTGTATGTCCTCACCAACCACTAACTTTTTATGCTAATCTTTAAGGTATTAATACAATCATCGATATCTCAACCCTTGCATCCTTAGGCAAACGTGATACCTGCACAGTTTCACGGGCGGGTGGCATCACCGTGAAATAACTTCCATACATTTCGTTGATGGCTGCAAAATCGTTAAGGTCGGTGCAGAAAATAGTAGCCTTCACCACGCTGTCAAAAATGGTTTTAGCCTCAGTGAGAATGGCTTTCAGATTTTCCATTACTTGCTTGGTTTCAGCCTTGATATCACCAGTAACCATAGTACCTGTAGTGGGATTTAAAGGTATCTGACCCGATACGTAAAGCATGTTGCCCACTTTCACGGCTTGGCTATAAGGGCCAATGGGTTGCGGGGCATTTTCAGTTTTTATAACTTCTTTGTGCATAGTTGTTTTATTTTTGCCATTCTTATTAGCCCCCTGACCCCATGAAAATTGTATGCACAGGCACATTGAAGCAGCAAGAAGAACTGCGTGCAAAGTTAAACGATGTTGAGTTATCATATTGTAATGTTGATGAATTTGTTGGTGCAAACCTACAAAATTTTGATTTGATAATTGACCTCGATTTTGATTCCGATCCAATATCAAAAGCAAAAGCTTATAAAAATGTAGAAGGCAAATGTATGATATTGGGTGCAACCAAAACAAATTTATACAGTCATTTTACAGGTTCGAAAAACTATATAATAGGAATTAATAACCTCTGCGGTTTCATCAATAAACCAATTTGGGAAATGACTGCTTTGAATACCGAAAGTGAAAACCAATGGAATATTATAGCTGCTGCTCTTAAACTCGATTGCAAAACTGTGCACGATCGCGTAGGTATGGTATCTCCACGGGTTATTTGTATGATAATAAATGAGGCCTATTATACCGTGCAAGAAGGCACTGCCAATAAAAGTGATATTGATATTGCGATGAAATTGGGAACGTCATATCCCTATGGACCTTTTGAGTGGGCAGGAATTTTAGGATTGAAAAATGTATATGATGTTTTATCATCTGTATATGAGGATACGAAGGACGAACGATATAAGATTTGTCCGATGCTGAGGAAAGAAGCGACATTATAAAACTCTGTGAAACTCTTTGTGTTTTTTTTACTCTGTGTTTCGCCGGCGGCGAACTGTGGTAAAAAAATACACACAGAGGTTAGCACAGAGTTTCACAGAGGTTTCTTTACAACAGTAAGAGTGGTAACAGACAGAGCCAAAACTATAAATATTATAAAGCTAATTTCAAATGGTTTTGGCCAAATCCAATTAGTTATTATACCAATTCTTAAACTAAAATAGTTCTCCGCCTGTGGCCGATTTGGTTTGTAGAATGGTAATGCCGTAATGAACACCAAAGGAATAGTAATTTTATTTGAAAATAAAAATGGTTTATATATAGTGTAAGCTATAACAAATAAACAGAATAAAACAAAAATTGATACAAAGAAATAATTTGGAAAAAGCCCAAACATAATAAATAATACCGAAACTCAATATATAATAGTCCAAAAAAAGGGGGACTAATTCCCCCGAATCCCGATAACTATCGGGATTAAGCGGGGCTTTCGGGAAGTAGTTCGGCATTACCATTCTAAAAACTAAAATAGTCTTTTGGACTATTTTAGTTTAAGAAATGGTATAATATTACAGGACTCCAATATGCTCTCCAGATATTTGTATAAAACAATAAGATAGTATAGCTACAACTTTAAGAATATCTAATAGCATCATAACAACCTACTACTTCTCATCATACACCATACTATTGTCCATCAATATCTGGGCAATGTGGGTTGTATATCCTTTAAAGGATGCATACTTAATTCTATTCAAAAAGTGAAAATAATCTTCTTTTTTTGTATATCTTTTTCTTTGCCATTCGTCATAATAATCTACACAATCTTGCCACTTATCAAATTCCATACATTGGCCTGGGCCAGCCATAAAACCAAATAGATTATTTTTTTGCAGACAACAACTGGTGCAAGTAAAGTATCCTGTTTCTACCATCGCTTGTGCCCATACCACTTTGGGCCATTTAATACCTTTGAGTCTCACATACTTCATCACATTGGCGGGCGTGAGAATACTGTCTACCAACATCACTGGATCACGATATAGATGACCTATATGTTTTTGCAAAGAATCATTGGATAAATTGAGAGCAGCTATCTCTTTTGTCATCTTATCTATTCTGGTAAGAAACAAAATATTTGTTATTAAAACAATAAGTAGCAATAGTTTTATCCAGTTTCTTTTTGACATAGGCTATAAATTGAAGTTTTGCAAATGTATAGGTTGGGTGTGAAAGAAAACCCACAACTTATCAAGGGGGATTTGGTTCGCCGCCGGCGAATGGGGGATGACGCCGAATTTCGCTGACGCATCTATTATTTGCTGGATAGGAAAGCCCCGCGAAGCATCATTCTGGGTGGGCTTCGAGCGAAGAATCTCTAAAGTATAGTACCGCCATTTATGAGATTCTTCGCATTGAAGCAAGTACGATAGCTATCGCACTCAGAATGACGGTACGCTATTTCGTTACCACAAATTTAGAAAGGTACTTACCATTCAAATTCAACATATACAATCCTGCATTCCAATTGGAAACATTTAAAGTTATAGTAGCTTCATTTACCGATTGCTCATGAACCAATTTGCCGTTCATATCATATATTTTCATTCGGCCATTTGCTACAGCCACAGGCTGTGTGAATTGAATATATAATAAAGTATTTGCGGGATTGGGATATATGCTCACATTATCTGTTACATTAATTGGATAAATACTTACTGGCTTAACTCTCAAAGGACAAGGCGTTGTGTATCTAAAGCCAGGGGAACCTTCCTCGCAGCCTGCAAACCAATAAATAGATGAATAAGGTTTGGATGTCTTGAACATATTCTCCATTGTAAATCCTTGTGCATTACTACTAGACACATATCCATTTGTATAGAAATTACTATACATTAATTGGGTATCTTTATTGTATATAAATATGACGTCACTGTCATTCGCTAAACTAAAATTGGGAATATATACAATATTGGATTGGAAAATGCTATTCCGACTATTATACAAAGCGGTATCTCCAACTATTACCATAAATGAATCAGCTTGTACCAAAGTGTTTGCAGGTATTTGCCACCAAGTATGATAATCTTTTGTGCGGATATAACTCCCACTCAAATCCATTATTTGTTTATTGGGATTATAGAGTTCCACCCAATCTCCCGCATCTTTAGTAGGGAAACTATTATAGTTAATTTCTGAAACTATAATTGTGTCCTTGCAAGTATTATTGGGTCTTCCCGGGGTTCCTCCAAAACATCCTGCACTCCAATAAGAATTATTAATTAGGTGAAGAACACTAGCAGTATTATTGACCGTATGCCCGAAATGTATGGCACCAATTGAAATAGAATCTGGATTATTATAATAGATGACATCACCTCCAACTATATAGTAATAATCAGTGATGCTTAAACTTCCATCCAGTAAATCTGGATTTTTAGTAAACTGCAAATCTGCCACAACATTTGGATGCCATTTCTTAAATTTAGAAGTATCACTACATAATAAGATATAAGAATTTGCCTTCATAATATAATTATTGGGGAAACGTAATAAAATATTGTGTTGATCGTTTAGAATAGCCCAATTAGAGATATCTCTATCGCTGGTATCTTTATTATATAATTCCACCCATATCCCCTCATCTCTTGCACTATCGGGCCACAAGCTAAGTTCGTTAAAAACTATCTTCGCATTCAATGAAGGCCAGCAATCTGCACCTATAGCCTTACCTGGTGTTCCATTCTCACAAGATATTCTCCACGATGAAGCTTTTTCTGGATTAAGTGTATCATTATACATATTTAAAGTATAACCAAATCCATTTGCCAAAGTATCATAAGGTAGTTTATTTTCATAAATATTTGAGTACACCAATTTACCTGTATTATTATATACTTTAATGATGCCTAAAGTATCATTCAAACTAAAAGAATTATTTACTAAATAGTTTCGGATAAAGAAATGATTGAAAAATTTCGCACTATCAGCCACTATAGCCAAATATGATTTAGCACCTAAAATGGTATTTGCTGAAACTATAATACTGTCCTTATTTGTATGTATTTCATATCCTGAATAATCAACTACTGCGGTATCAAAATTATATAGTTCAAGCCAGTCACCTGTAATGGTAAAATTATTATTATAACATATTTCACTAATATAATTTGGCTCTCCGCATGCTGTTGGAGTTTGCGACGGCGTAGCGTGCAAACAGCCATCCATCCAATTGATTACACTATTATCGGATGAATCACTATTGACTAATTCTATACTTCTAGTGAGCAAATTCGATTTGGTATATTTGCTAAAATCGAACACAAAAGCTTTTGCTGGATAATTGGTATTGTCTATTATATTTAAGCTATCCTTATTCAGTGATATTTGATAATTAAAATTGCCTATATAATTTGTGATGCTTGGATATTGCTGTTTGAAAGCATTGGTATCGTTACATAAAATAACATTTGACTTTGCTGGCAGAATAGTATTTTTTGCAAAAGTGAGAATCGATGCACCAACTGAATTGGTCATCTTCCAATTACTTATATCGAGTGCGGCAGTATCTCTATTATATAATTCCAACCACTGACCTTCATTATTTTTTGAATCACTTAATAATTTCAATTCCGTAAAAACCAAATTGGCAAATTGACCGGGGTTACAATATTTGGGTTTTGCCTTACCCGGTGAACCCAAGTAACAGCTCAACTGCCAACTACTTCCATAATCTTGATAGATACAGGTATCAATAAAATCAATGGTATAGCCCGTACCTTTTGCTCCCCAAGGGTAGGGGAATGAATCGCTATAATATACTTTTTGCACTGGTGTACCGAAACCATTATATATTCTAATGGCGTCGCCTTTGGCATTAAGTCCATAATTAAACTGACCAATATAATTGCTCACGTTGGGATATATAGTTTTAAACTTAGTTGTATCATTACATACCACTAAATAACCCTTTGGAGGAATACTTATATTATTTTTGATAACAAAAACATCAGTATCGTTATCGTCTTTTATGATATAGTCTTTTAAATTATAGGCTACAGTATCTATATTATGTAGCTCGAACCAATCGCCTGCATCATTATTTTTCTCGGAGCTATAATTTATTTCGCTCACATATAATTTTTCGCTGCAACTAGTTCGTGCCTTACCAGGTGAGCCGCCAATACATCCATCCATCCACGACTTGGGATCGTTAAGATTTGTACCCGGCGTTTTAAGTTCCAAGGTATATCCACGCCCATCGGCACCTTGGGGCCATGCTTTTTTATCGCTATAACCCATTTGAAAAACCTGATAGCTTAGTGCATCAAATAATCTAATAGTTCCAGTATCATTGGGCAGCGACCAATTCATTGGGCCTCTAAAGTTCTTTGCATTGGGATATTTCTTTTTGAACAAAGCAGTATCTTCCACCAAAACTATATATGACCTCGCATTAAGGACTGTATTTGTAGGAACACTGTAACTTCTAAAACCACTGACATCAGTAACCATATAACCCGCAATATTGATATTGGAAGATGAATTATTATATAACTCAATCCAATTTCCACCATCTAAATTGGGATGCGAATTATAATTAAGTTCCGAAACTATGATAGAACTGCTGTAAGTGGACTTGCAGGAAGAGGTAACATTGGGCATATTTTTATCCATCCAATTCATTCTACCTCTTACCCACGTTTTCAGATAATTTATTTCTTGGGCGTAGGTACTTCCTATATAATTATTTGGCCACACATAAGTTCCCAATATCTGCCATTGCTTATAATGACGGCGTTGGGGAACTTCCAATATATCAGCCACAGAATCAATCCAATTATATATGTTTTGTGTTTTTAATAAATCTTTCCTTAAGCTTGTCCATCGGCATTTGAACTGTTTTTTATAATCGGGGTCTTCCAATAACCTATCAAACCAAAACGGTTCTGACGAATACGAGCAGGTACTCCAACCAGTGGTATCGCCACCATTACAGTAATTTGCGTTTCCCAGTGCTATATTAAAATCCCAAATAGGTCCGGCATATAATCGGCCTCCCAAACTATTTTTTTGTTTATATAAAAAACAACTAAGGCGATAAGCATCCACATTATGGGTCATTTCGTTGCATATATAAAAATCGATGAAAGAATTCACATCAATAAATTTATGATAGTTGGTAGAAAGTTTACTGCCATACCCACCCCCATATAATATATTCTCGAAACTATCCATCCACCGTTTGATATAATTGGCTTGTATTTGAGTAATATCTGGGATATCAGGATTTACTGTTTGTATCTCATAGTTTTTACTTCCAGCATAATTCGTAATAGGCGATGTCCAAACCCCATATCCCGATTGTTTCACACGATCTACTTTCATTATATAACCACCCGTTAGGCTATCACCTTTGGTTGTGGATGAAAGAATCTTTGGTATATCCACACGATTCTTATCCCATTTAATTTTTTCCATTACCACATATACACCCACATATTGATTGTTCAAAATGAGTTCGGCAAATTCAGTACGTGAGGCATACCAGCCCATTTGACGCGAAATTTCATATATCAAATTATTACGCATTAAAGTTTTGTCGGTATAAGGCCCAAATAATATCCAATCACTTTCTTTGGGCATACCGAGTATCTTTACATTCCTGCCATTTCCCGCCGAATCGACTGTGCTCCATGCATAACTTCTTTGTGGTTGCCCCGCCGATGATGAACCACGAATTTGTATCGTTATCTTTCCATTATATCCATTAAAACTATCTGTTAAATGATTTTGATCAAAGCCATTATTCACTATCCCCATATCGGCGGTAATAGAAGGATCGTTTGGGATTCCCTGACCATTTGTATTGATAACTATAATAGGTAGGTGCGTGGTTAAAGTAGGCGAGAACCATGTTGGATTTGTTCTATAGTTATTGGTAGTGGTATCATTAATAGCTACGAATAAATAGGGTATACAAGACAAGTCGTTTGAAGCAGCCGATACATTATGAACTTGTATACACAAATAGTTAAAACCATTCAGTAATAAATTATTTAATAATGATTTTTGTATATAATAATACTCCGGCTGTCCACCTTGGTACATCTGAGCTTCGTGACTTCTCCATGCCAACGAATCGTGACGCGGGTTACTTTTATTGCCCATATTTGCACGTGCTATTTCTACGCCATTTAGATATGCTACAAAGCCATCATCATAATCTAAAGCAAGCAAAGCATTATATATTTTTGAGGTATCTTTTATACTAAATTTTCTTATAATATATATCGAAGTTGCCGAAGTACTTATTATGGTAGTGTCATCACCATCGCCAAAACCAAATCCGCCGTATCCCTTACTCCAGTTAGGATTATACGAAGGTTTATACCAATCGGTATCGGGCTCAGTAGTGCCAGGAAAATACGAAAAAGTATCCTTGGGCGATAGTACATTTTCCCAGTGGTCGACCACGTTTTTATGTTTGTATTTCTGAGCGTTTGCATTGGCGGTAAATGCAAGGAAGGCAATTAGGTAAAAATATTTCATGTGAATTTAAAGTGACGCAAATATAAAGAAAAAAGGGGGAAGTGGGAAGCTGGTTCGCCGCGGCGAAGGGAAGTGGGAAGCTAGAAGCTAGAAGCTAGAAGTAGGAAGACCGAAGTTGGTTCGCTGCGGCGAAGGGAAGCTAGTTCGCTGCGGCGAAGGGAAGTTCATTCGGCAAATAATTTCACCTATGGTTTACAGCATTGCTTGCTTACTAGAAAGCACTTCAAAAGGAACTTGTAGCAACTAATTCGGCTAACAAGCTCGGCAGAGGATGTACTCAAATAAGGATGTAGACGAGGATACACAAACAGAAACATCGAAATAAAATTTCAGAACAGAAAAATCCTGTTTGTGAAGTTAAATATTTGTTTTAGATTGCAGGGCGAAAATAAAAAAAGCCCCACAGAGCGTAAACGATGCAGAGCTTAAGAAAATTATCTTCGGCTTAGGCCTTTCGGCACGAGCCTTATTGTGATAAGCTTTCGAATTGCAAAAGTAATTAAAAACAAACAAAACAAAATGGAAAAAATTTTAGGCCTTGATTTAGGAACCAACTCTATCGGTTGGGCAATTAGAGATACCGCTGAACACGAAAATCAGATTATTGATAAAGGTGTCTTAATATTTAAAAAAGGTGTAGGGCAAGATGATAAAGGTAATGAACAGCCAATGGTCAAGGTCAGAACTGAATCCAGAGGAAGAAGAAGAAATTATCAAGCAGAAAAGTATAGGAAGTATGAATTGCTTGAATGTTTGATTGAAACTAAGATGTGTCCACTAACTATTGAGGAGTTAAATGAATGGAGGCATTACAAAAAAGGGACAGGTAGGAAGTACCCTCAATCAAAAGTATTTCATAACTGGTTAAAGTTTGATTTCAATGGAGATGGCAAACCAGATTTTGAACAATTTGGTTTTAGTAAGCATGAAAATTGTTATTTGTTCAGATGGCTTGCAATAAGCGATAAGCCTGAGCATATCAAAATATTTGGAGACAATCCTCAACTTTTGGGGAGAGTTTTTTATCAATTGGTTCAAAGAAGGGGCTATAATAGTCCTGATACAGACGACCCAGAAACCAAATTAATTGAAGATGGAAGAAAAAATCAAATCACAAAGGAGATTGAAGTTGTAGGAGTTAAAGTGATTGAAAATCTAATTAAAGAAAAATACAAAACTTTGGGGGCTGCATTGTATTGGGGTCAAAAAAACAATGAACTGGAAAGCATCAATCACAACAGAATAAGAAACCGTTTTACATATAGAAATTATTTTGAAGATGAGTTGAATTTGATTTTTAAAAATCTTGGCTTTGATAAAGAATCTGATTTCTGCAAAAAAATAAAGAAGTGTATTACATGGCAACGTCCCTTGCGAAGCCAAAAAGGATTGGTTGGCTTTTGCACTTTAGATGCACCATTAAAAAGTAAAACTGGAATCTATTACAAACCAGGTAAAAAAAGGATTCCATTGAGCCATCCACTATATGAAGAGTTCAGAACATGGCAGTTTATGAATAATTTAAAAATTGAGCCGCCAAAAGGAAAGAATAGAATCGAATTTATTAATGAGGTAGTATTTCCTTTGTTTAACCGCAGCACAGATTTCTATACTAAGAATAAGAAGGATAAAAGTGGAAAAATTACTGAAAAAGGGCTAATAACTAAAATTGAAAATGCAGGGGGCAAAGTAATTGCTAAATATGAAAATGATACAGATGATGAGGATGAGGGGGCAAAATGTATTGCGAATACTTTTATATTTAAAATAGCAAAAATATTTGGTAAGAATTGGAAAGAATTACTACAATGGAATGAAACGTTATCTGGGGATGAAAAGAATGGCAAATATTTAAGAGTTGAAGATTTATGGCATTTGGTTTACGATGCACAGATAACAAAAAAACAAACCGATAATCTTGGCGAAAGAATAATCCCTATTCTTAAAAAGCATTTCCCAATCATTGAATTTGATGTGAAAGATTTTGACAAATTTCCTTTGGACAAAGGTTATGCTTCACTAAGTGCCTCAAGTATTCGAAAAGTATTGCCTTATCTGAAACAAGGAATGATTTATTCTCAGGCAGTATTTATAGCCAATCTTGAAAATGTTTTAGGTGGGAAATTAGATGATGAAACATTGAGCCTACTTTCAAATGATTTCAATAAAATTTTAAACCAACACAAAGAAGATAAAACCATTTACGGCTTGGTAAACGAACTCATATCAGATCGACTTTATCATAACGAACGACTATGTATGGGTGATAAATATGTATTGGATGACATTGATAAACGTGATATTGGAAAAAAAATTAAAGACACATACGAATCTAAAGTATGGAAAAAGAAAACCGAAGAAGAAAGGTTAAATATAAACGATGAAGTTGAAAAACACTATCAAACATTTTTCAGGCAACCGTTTGGTGCAGAAAAATCAAAACTGTTTTGTAAGATTTACCGAATTGAAGAAAAGCTAAAGGAACTTTTAATTAATAAATATAAAGCTGACCCTGAAAGAATCAAAAAATATTTGTGGCACCCAAGTGAACAGGAAAAATACTCGCCTGCCTATGTGAAAAAAGATAGCGATGGGAATACCTACAAGGATGAAACAGAAAAGGAAATTTTTTTCTTGGGTGACCCAAATCCAATTAGCTGTGGGTTTAAAAATCCGATGGCAATGAAAACACTACAGATTCTGAAAAAGCATTTGAATTATTTGTTGCAGGTAGGAAAAGTTAATTCTCAGACAAAAATAATAGTTGAAATAGCCAGAGAACTAAACGACCAAAATAAACGAAAAGCAATTCAACTGTTTCAAGGAGACCAAAAAAGGAAACGAGATAAATATAGAAAATTAATTGAGGAGTATTTCAATGAAAATAATACTTCAAACCGAACTATCTCCGAAGTGATGTTAGACCGTTATGAATTGTGGGAAGAACAAACAAAGAAATGTTTATACTGTGCGCAGCCAATAAGTTGTAGTGATTTGATGAATGGTACTGCACAGCTGGAACATACCATTCCTGCGAAGATTTCCAATTGTGATGAATTATATAACCTTACGCTCGCACATCATACATGCAATGCCACAAAAGCAAAAAGATTTCCTACAGAATGGAAAGATAATTTCGAGAACATAAAAAAGAATGTTGCATTCATTTATGCAAAATTCAAAACACATGAAGAAGCATGGAAAGAATCTTACAATAAAGCAAGATCTGCGAGAGATAAAAGTGGTAAGGATACGATAATTCAAAATAGACATTACCAAAAAATGTACATGGATTATTGGAGAAAAAAGTATGAAACGTTCACCATTGAAGAGGTAACCAACCAATTCAGAAGGCAGCAATTAACAGATACGCAAATTATTACCAAGTATGCTTTGCCGTATTTGAGAACCGTATTTGCGAGAGTGGAAGTGCAAAAAGGAATGGCTACAGCAAAATTTAGAAAAATTTTTGAAATTGAACCCAAATTTGGTGAAAAAGACAGAACAGAACATAGTCATCATGCACTAGATGCGGCTGTATTAACGCTTATCCCTCCTCCAAGTATCAGGGAAAATATGATGAAAGATTATAATGATGCGGTAGATAATAATACCATGAATAATTATGTTCATCCCAAACCAAAAAACTGGGATAATTTTCATGAGTCATTTATCACTTCCATGAAGAATGAGATTATTATCAATCATATTTCAGAAGATAAAACCTTAACGCAAAGTTTCAAGTACAAACGGAGAAGAGGTGAAATTGTAAAGGATAAAAATGGAAAGCCAATTATGCAGCAGGGTGCTACTACGAGAGGTAAATTACACGATGAAAGTATTTTTGGAATAATAAAAATGCCTGAGACCGAATTCAGAGAAGGGAAACATCGTTTGAAAATTACTGAGGGCAAACTTACATTTAAACAAAATGAGAAAAGGAAAACGAAAAAGGATTTGTTTGTTGTAAAACGAGTTAAAATCACAGATATTAGTAGTTTTGAGGGATTAGAAAATATCATTGACCCAAATCTTCGGGATTATATTAAGAATGAGATTTCAAAAAGAATGCAAATGCAAGATTCACCCTTTGAAAAAATTATTCTACAGCCCATTTATGCTTATGGTATAACAAAAGATAAAAATCAAAATCCTATTCAACCAATTAGGCATTTAAGGTGTTTAACAACTTGGAATTCTGCTGTAGAGATAAAAAAGGTTGAATCTGCCTTTAAATCAAAAAGAGAACACAAGCAATTTACTTATGCCAATAATGGTGAGCTACCTATTTGTGCTATTTATGAATGGACAGAAAAGGATAAAATAATACGGGAATTAAAACCCATAACCATCTTAGAAATGAGCAAAGCATTTCATTTTGAAAAAAAGAAGGATTATGCCGAACACGAAAAAATAATTACTAAAGGAGCAGGAAAAAATAAAGTTGAGATAGTGAAAAAACTATCAGTCATATTACACAAAAAGCAACAAGTAATTTTTTATAATAAGAATTTAGCAGAATTGAAAGAATTATACATATCAGATAAAACATCTTTTGCAAAAAGAGTTTATACTACCGAAAAATTTGAAGAAGGT
The DNA here is from genome assembly GCA_034439655.1 of Bacteroidota bacterium. NCBI lineage: Bacteria > Pseudomonadati > Bacteroidota > Bacteroidota bacterium. The sequence continues at coordinate 25,370 of JAWXAU010000042.1, forward strand.
AGAATTGTATTCAAGTATCATCTATGTTCTTTAAGTGATAAGGAAATTACTGTTTTAATGGAAGCCAGAGGATTTAAAAACGGTGCTTCTAAAATAGACTATGATAATCCTTTCTTAAAATTAAGAGTTAGCCAAGGTGCTTTAGATATGGCTATTGAAGGAAAACACTTTGAATTAAGACGTGATGGGGAAATAAAATGGATATAAGCTATGACTAACGCGAAAATATTAATTTGGTTATTCTCCCTAATATATATAAAATATTTTATGTACAATAGATGCTTCGCTCAGAATTTATTAAATCATTATCCCTATTAGGTGCTGCGGGTATTATCCCAAAGCATTGATTAAAGATATAAAAGAAGTAGCAGATGATTTGGATATAGTATATACACAGTTAATTGTACAAATAAAACAATGCCCTCTATTCCTCTCAAATAAAAATAAAATAATTGCAAAATATTTCAAAAGAACCATACCTTATTATAGCTTAAAAAATGAATCAAAAAACATCCCCACTCTCACCCGAAAAATATATTAGAACCAAAGCCAGGTCATTACCAATTATTGCCTGCTATATAAACTCCGATTGGAAAGAAGCGGGGATGGCAAATATTATTGTGGTGAGGAAACATAATAACAGCAATCTTACTTTTGGTATCTATTTAGTTGATTTATTTGCCTTAGGCACCAAAGATGCATTATATAGGTTTAATGTTTCAGAAGATGTATTAAAAGATGTACTAAATAATAGTTTTATTGTAGTTGACTATTTATTGGTGCACAATATCATATACGGAGCCAATGCTTTTGCTGAGGAATATGGTTTTAAAGTATGTAAAGAATTTGCACTCGTTCAATATATTTTGGAGGAAGATATAGAGGAAATCGAATTGATGGAGATTGAGTTCGGCAGAGATGGCAAGCCGTTCCTAATCATTTAATTATTTTTAAAATTCACCACAAAACATAAGCTATATTAATAATAAAATGTACCCTATACTTCCGCAACCTGCTTATTTAAAAACCACGAATGGATTAGCTTTGGATTAGCTTTTCCAAAGTTCTACAAATGAATAAATGCAACTATAAA
>JAWXAU010000043.1 GCA_034439655.1 Bacteroidota bacterium
TACATCCCGAAAGCCCCGCTTAATCCCGATAATTATCGGGATGCGGGGGGATTAGTCCCTTTCTTTTGGACTATTATATATTGAGTTTCGGTATAAATTATTTGTCTATCATAATTTAGATAAAAAATCAACAAATAACAACGAACAACAACAGATTATCAATTAGTTTAAATAAAAAATTGCTTTAATAAAAATTGTCTCTATGTTTGTGTTTCTTTAACTTAAAAAAAATAAAAACATGAAAAAAACAGTATTATTTGTTGCAGTTATTGCTGCACTTTCTTTTGCTTCGTGCAAAAAAGACCGTACTTGTACTTGCACCACTACTAGCACCATGAGTGGAGCAACTCCAAGTATAGCGGTGGTGGATTTCCCAAAATCAAAGAAAGGTGCAGCACAAGCTATTTGTGGAACCAATCCATTTGCAAGCAGTGGCAAGAATCAAGTTTCTAAGACTGTTGAGCATTATGATGCTAAGAACAACCAACAAGCTTACACTGTAACCACAGACTGTGTATTAAAATAAGCTTTTAAGTATTCTTTAAAAGGCGTCTTTCTTAATGGGAAGACGCCTTTTATCCTTATGATATGCTTAAAATTTTATTAGGATTTCTTGCTGCACTGCTAGGTGCTGTTTTTGTCTTTTCGGGCTATACCAAATTATATCCTATTGAACCGTTCGAATATACATTTGTCGATTTGGGGTTCATCAATTGGCAAGCCTCTCCCTTTGTGGCTCGCATACTTATAGGTCTTGAATTCCTTATTGGGTTTCTACTTATATTTAACATTTACCTTCATAAAGTTGCCTATAAATTGGGCATCGGTGTACTTTTATTATTTTCTGTTTACCTAATATTATTAATTTCGCTCAACGGAAATAAAGGCAATTGCGGATGTTTTGGTTCTTATATACAAATGACTCCATTGGAAGCATTGGTAAAGAACATCATCATGCTTGCAATATTTTTCGTTTTGCACAAGTATTATAGGGGCAGGGTTTATAATAGTTTTACAAAGGGCTTGCTTATTGAAACAGCGTTGTTTCTTGCCTTATGCATTGCAGCATACAGTGGTGTCCTTATTTGGCAAGAGTTCCAATATATGCTTAATTGGCAATCATATTATTTGTTGATTCCTGCATTTGCATTTGGTTTTTTGCCTTTCATTGTTATAATATATTTTGTGCAAAAGCTTGTACTGCAAAAAAGTAAAAATACAATTTCACCGCCGCTATCTGACAGTGATAAACCTCCGCAAAAGTTGAACAATAAAAAAATGCCATGGCTCATTGCATTACCCATCATCAGTTCGTTTGCGATGCCATTTATACTTAATCCTGTACAACTTGATTATTCAGAAACGTACCTTAACAAACCCGAAGAAAATTATGAACTTGAATTGGATTCTTTATATAATAATGCCAGAATTATTGATCCTGCTTCTAAAGAATTCTTAAGTAAAAAAGAACTCTCAAAAGGAAAACATATAATTATATTTCTGAGTTTAACCTGCCCGCATTGCCGCATTGCTGCCAATAAAATTAGAATCATGCACGAACGAAATCCGCATATCCCTTTTTACATGGTGGTGAATGGTGACGATGAAAATTTAAAACCCTTTTTCGCGGAAACACATACTGAAAACATTCCATACTGCATGCTCCTAGGCCGAAACTTTGTGTACTTGGCAGGAATAAATTTGCCTGTTATATACCTGTTGAACAATGGAATAGTGGAACATGAGGTAAACTATATGGATTTGGACCAAGACGAAATGGAAAAATGGATTATTAGGAAGAAGGAATAGGGGGCTAGGGATAAGGGCCATTCGGCAGCCCACCACTACTCCCCTTTCCCAGATCAGGCGTCAGCTCATTACCCATACCCTTACTACTTCTAACTTCCTACTTACTACTTCCCTTCGCCGCGGCGAACTAACTTCCTACTTATTCCTTACCACTCCGAAGGCAATAAAAATTAACATTTTGCGTTATGGCTTACAGGTAGTTGATTTGCAGGTTGAATAAACGCAGCATTTACCACCCTCGCTCAAACATGCTCTTTAACAAAAAGAAAAGACTGAAACTATTGATGTCATTGATGTTGTGTGCTGCCCTTAGTAGCAAGGCTCAGCGAAATTTGCCCTCATACGATTATAAATTATTGCACTATGGTTTCACTGTGGGGTTTAGTTCTACCAATTTCAAGCTGAACCACGATGCCAGTTTTTTTCCAAACGATACCTTGGCTTCAGTTATTTGCAAACCTCAAGCTGGTTTCAATCTAGGTGTTTTGGGCGATTTGCATTTGGGCAATCACTTCGATATCCGCCTTATCCCATCGCTACACTTCGCTCAACGCAATATCGAATTTGTATTTCGCAAAGACAGTTTATTATCAGTAGCAAAAATTGAATCGACTTATGGCGAATTGCCATTGATATTCAAATACAAATCGGACAGAATTAAGAACACCCGTTTTTATGTAGTGGCTGGCCTTATCTACAGCTTCGATTTTACGTCTAACAAAACGGTGGCCCGCAAGCCCGGTGATGCTTTTGTAGCAGTGGGCACTAATAATTTAGGCTACCAAATAGGCATGGGCTTCGATTTCTATTTCCCTTATTTCAAATTCTCGCCCGAAATAAAACTCACCAATGGAATCAACAATGTACTGGTACGCGATGGCTCAGTTTATAGTAGCAGCATCAGCGGTTTATTTTCTAAAATATTGCAGTTCAATTTCTATATTGAATAATACAATCCTCTAATAATTTTTTATCGTGAAGTTTGATTTGCTGGCCACCGATAATGCCACCCAAGCACGGGCTGGACTTTTGCATACGCCCCATGGCTCTATTGAAACGCCCATCTTTATGCCTGTAGGAACTGTAGGAACTGTAAAATCTGTTACCCAATACGACCTGTGGAACCGCATTAAAGCACCCATCATTCTGGGCAATACCTATCACCTATTTATACGACCTGGAAACGATACCCTAAAACAAGCAGGCGGCTTACCTAAATTCATCAATTGGCCAGGTGCCATGCTTACCGATAGTGGCGGCTATCAAGTATTCTCCTTAGCCGGCAGTCGTAAAATAACTGAGCAAGGGGCTACCTTTCAATCGCATTTGGATGGGAGCAAAATTGTGTTCACGCCCGAGAATGTCGTCGATACGCAACGCATCATTGGTGCCGATATTATCATGGCTTTTGATGAATGCCCGCCCTACCCTGCCGAAAAAAAATATGTGGAGCAAAGCATGCACCTCACCCACAGGTGGCTCGATAGGTGCTTTGCCCAAATGAACAGCACCAAACCTATATATGGATACGAACAAGCACTCTTCCCTATAGTACAAGGTGGTACCTTCCCCGATTTGCGTGTACAGTCTGCCCAATATATTGCCAACAAAGACACTTTTGGTAATGCCATTGGCGGCCTTAGTGTAGGCGAACCTACAGAAGATATGTATAGCATGACTTCTCTAGTATGCGATATCCTGCCCAAGGCAAAACCGCGTTACCTCATGGGAGTGGGCAAGCCTGAAAATATACTGGAATGCATCTCACGAGGTATAGATATGTTCGACTGCGTAATGCCCACCCGCAACGCCCGTCATGGATATATATTTACCACACGCGGCATCGTGAATATAAAAAACGAGAAGTGGAAAAATGACTTTACACCACTCGATCCTTTGCTTACGCCAGAGTATAGCATGGCCTATACCCGCCACCTCTTAATCAGTTCAGAGTATCTCGGATTTATTATAGCATCTATACAAAATCTTTCCTTTTATTTGTGGCTGGTTCGCGAAGCAAGAATGCATATACTGGAAGGCGATTTTGCCCAATGGAAACAGCATATACTGCCGATAGTTTCCAAAAGATTTTAACTTGAAAGAAGATCATAAATATAGTTATGGCCTAATTCTCAAATTGGCCATCCCCATTATTATCGGGCAAGTGGGCAATGTACTTATGGGTCTCACGGACACCTTCTTTGTTTCCAAACTGGGTGTAACAGAAATTGCAGCTTCAGGCATTGGAAATTCCGTTTTTTTCACCACCATTGTTATAGGTATTGGTATGATGATATCTGGCTCGGCGGTGGTTGCTGAGGCATTGGGCAATAAGGACCCCGAACGTATTGGTAAACTATATCACAGTGTGGTGTGGTCGGGTATTATGTTCGGGGTGCTAATGAATTTGGTGGTGCTGTTTCTCTCTTTCAATTTTGGGTGGTTTCAACAAACGACGCAGGTAAATGCGATAGCCCCGCAATATTTAAATATTCTGGGGCTCTCCGTAGTGCCGCTCACGCTATTTATTGGATTAAAAAACATGAGCGATGGCCACGAGGATACCACACCCGGGCTTATTATATCGTTAGGTGCAGTGGTATTAAATGCATTGCTCAACCCCCTCTTCATCTGGACTTTCAATATGGGTTTCAATGGCTCAGCTTGGGCCACTTTTGTTACCCGCATTTGCATGGTTTTGGCAATATGGTTGTACTTACGCGGCAACCACAAATACCGTGTGTGGCGTTATCATATTGGGTTAAAAGATTGGCTCATGGCCATCCCTTTCCGCAAAGAGCTAAATGAGTTTTTAAAAGTGGGCCTTCCTTCGGGCTTACAATTCTTTTTCGAGATAGCAGCCTTTGGCGGTGCGGCGGCAATGATGGGCAATATCAGTGTGGTGGCAGGTGCTTCGCATGTGGTAGCGATACAATTGGCAGCACTCACTTATATGGCGGCTACAGGCTTCTCTGTTGCGGGTAGTATACTCACTGGCAGTGCCCGTGGGGCTGGAGATACCCAAGGCATTCTCGTTGCAGGCAAACGCAGCCTAGTGATGGTTACTGTATGGATGAGCTTTACCTGCCTGTGTTTTATTATATTTAGTCAAGAACTTACTGCCTTGTTCAACCACAAACACGAGCCCGAACTGCAGCAATACGCTGCCAGCTTGCTAATCATTGCGGGCTTCTTCCAATTGGCCGATGGGCTGCAATGTGTAGGCCTGGGCATACTGCGTGGCATAGGCGATACCCGCGTACCCACTTGGATTACACTAGTAGCTTATTGGGTTATAGGCTTGCCCTTGGGCTATATATTGGGGCCTGTATTGGGTTACGATGGAGCTGGAATTTGGTGGGCACTTTGTGCGGGGCTTTGCTTTAGTGCTGTGGCTTTAAATTGGAGGTTCTTTGGGTTGGTGAAGCGTATGGGCAAAAAAGCAACTATACAGTTTAAAAGCTGTTGAACTTTCACTGTTTCTATGCTTACATTTGAAGAAATTATTTATAGTATATGATTTTCTTTAAATGCGGCGGCTATTGCTCAGCCTAAAGACTAAAAACAGAATGAAAAAACTCCTCTTTCTTATCGTCCCATTTATCTTGCATTCTTCCTACGCCAAGGAAGTACATAAGCCTGATACGGTTTCTGTAGGCATATATATCAATAGCATACATGATATTAATTTCATCAACAAAGAATATACAATCAATCTTTGGCTGTGGTTAAAATATAAAAACCAAGATTTTGACTTCTCCAAGTATCTGGAAGTACCAATGGCTAAAACCGTTGACAAATCTTTCTATACGGAAGACACCTTACAGGATGGTAGTATATACATGTTGATGAAATTGCAATGCGTGATGAAAGATTCATGGAAAATACAGAATTTTCCTTTTGATCGTCAGAAATTGAGGTTTACCATTGAGAATTCCCAATATGATGTGAGTGATTTGATTTTTGTGGAAGATACTTTTGGTCAACATTATTCTAAAAGTACGACGATGGACTGGTCCATGATTCCTGATAGCTTTAAAATTACGACAGGCATTAAAAAATACGAAACATCATTTGGAGACCCCTCTTTGACGCTGCCGCATTCCGAATTCAGCAATTTTAAAGTGCAAATTGGCATTGAGCGGGATTCTTGGTGGTTGTTCCTGAAATTATTTATTGGAATGTATATATCTTTCCTATTATCTTTCTTGTGCTTTTTTATTCACTGGGAAAGCATTGAATCACGATTTAGTTTGGGGGTAGGCTCTTTATTTGCCGTCATTGCCAATAAATACGTGATTGATTCCTCACTCCCAGAATCGACTTCCTTTACCTTGGTTGATTCGCTCCACGGCATTACCCTATGTTTTGTTTTTGCCGTTGTGGCATGTGCTGCATATTCGTTGAAACTCGTTAAAGCAAATAAAATTTCACAAACGATTAGGTTTGATAAAACGGCTTCTCTGATGCTGCTGTTGGCCTACCTCATTTTAAATGGTTGGTTTATATATAAAGCGTATTATTTACAGGCGTAATAGAGATAGTCTATACTTAATTTCGGCAACATTAATTTGTATAAAATGAATCATCCCGCTCTTCCACTATAAAGGCCAAATTTTCCCTTAAATATAATTCCAATTTCACTATTATTGCACTACATAAAACAATACTAATAAAATGAAAACACATACATTAAAAAAGCAGTTCTCTTTAGTGGTAATGCTTATGAGCATGTGCTTCCTTTTAGTACAATGCAACCGAAAACCTTGCAAAGATACAGTATGCCAAAACGGTGGCACCGTGGTTGAAAAAACAGGTGGCTGTGGCTGCAATTGCCCTACTGGCTTTACTGGCGACTGTTGTGCTACTCGTGTCGATAATATGAAATGCAAAATAAACGGTAGCGAATACAAATCCATTATAGTGGTGAGTGACACTACTACAGGCCCTGCGGGCACTTATAGATCTATTGCTGGTTTCACCACCTTCGATACTACCGATGTTGTTGTGGTTAATTTTTATAATAACTTGCCCGTAGGCACATACACCACCAACAATTTTAATTTTATGGGAGGGTATCTCAAAAACAAAAATACGATATACCAAAGCAGCAGCGGCACCTTAACCTTAACCAATGTTACCCAACGCTATGAGGGTACTTTTAACTTTACAGGCAGACTGCTCTCAGCACCACAAGATTCGGTAGTGGTTACCGAGGGTAGTTTTAGTTTGGAAAAGTGAGAGTAGGAAGTTAGTTCGCCGCGGCGAAGGGAAGTAGGAAGTTAGAAGTAGGGAGTTTGCAGCAGGGAGTTTGCAGTTTGCAGTTTTGTAAACATATTTATTTTGCAGGTGTTGGGCAATTATATTTGCAGGATACCCTATTCCAAAGAAAAAAATCTCCTGACCTATCTAAACTGCATTACAAAAGCTTACCTCTCATTTATACAAAAAACAAAACTTAATATAGCTTTTGTATTATTCACGGGTTTAGTAATAACGGGAAAGCAGCCGGTGGGTTATCGGGATTAAGCGGGGCTTTCGGGATGTAGTTCGGCATTACCATTCTAAAAACTAAATCCGCCACAGGCGGAGAACTATTTTAGTTTAAGAATGGGTATTAGTTTTTAGAATGGGATACATTAACTATTATAACAACTAACCCTTAATTTTGCTGCACTATATGGAAAAATACGATATCACCATTATTGGTTCGGGCCCTGGCGGTTATGTGGCCGCCATTCGCTGTGCACAGTTGGGAATGAAGGTAGCATTAATAGAAAAATATAATACACTTGGCGGTACTTGCCTCAATGTGGGCTGCATACCCAGCAAAGCCCTGCTCGATAGCAGCGAACATTATCATAATGCCACACACACTTTTAAAGAGCATGGTATAGAAACAGGCACGGTAAAAGTGAATCTCGCCCAAATGATTAAACGCAAAAACGAAGTGGTGAAACAAACCTGCGATGGCATCAGTTTCCTGATGAAAAAAAACAAAGTGGAGGTATTAACAGGCACTGGATCATTTGTGAGCCCCACACAAATAAAAATTACCGACGCCGCAGGCAACGAAACTATTATAGAAACAAGTAAAACTATTATAGCCACAGGTTCCAAACCTGTATCATTGCCCGGTATCGACATCGACAAGAAACGCATCATTACTAGTACAGAAGCATTAAACTTGGCGGAAATTCCAAAGCATTTAATTGTAATAGGTGGTGGTGTAATAGGCCTAGAATTAGGATCAGTATATGCCCGCATAGGCAGCCAGGTAAGTGTAATAGAATATGCCGATAGTATTATACCCACCATGGACCGCACTATGGGCAAAGACTTAGGAAGAGTACTAAAAAAACTGGGCTTTAGCATTAATACAGGACATAAAGTTCAGAGTGCAGTTGCCAAAGGAAAAGAAGTAATAGTAAAAGCCACCGACCCACAAGGCAAGGAGGTGGAATTTAAAGGCGATTATTGTTTGGTATCAGTAGGTCGTAAACCTTATACCGAAGGATTGGCCTTAGACAAAGCTGGTGTGAAAACCGATGAGCGGGGCCGCGTGGAAGTTAACGAGCATTTGCAAACCAATGTACCTAGCATATATGCCATAGGCGATGTGGTGAAAGGTGCTATGCTGGCTCACAAAGCCGAAGAAGAAGGGGTACTTGTAGCGGAATATATATCGGGACAAAAACCACATATAAATTATTTATTAATTCCAGGCGTAGTATATACTTGGCCCGAGGTAGCATCGGTTGGATATACCGAAGAAGAATTGAAAGCCAAAAACATAGCTTATAAAATGGGAGCATTCCCATTCCGTGCCAGTGGTCGTGCCCGTGCCTCTATGGATTTAGACGGTCAAATAAAAGTACTTGCCGATGCTACTACCGATGAAATTTTGGGCGTACACATGATAGGCCCCCGTGCCGCCGATATGATTGCCGAAGCAGTGGTTGCTATGGAGTTTCGTGCCAGTGCCGAGGATATTTCTCGCATGAGCCATGCCCACCCAACATATACTGAAGCTTTTAAAGAAGCTTGTTTAGCTGCAACTGGGAACAGGGCTTTGCATGTGTAATTAGTTTACTGATTATCAATAATCTGCAATAGCTCGTCGAGCTTGGGTGTGAGGATGATTTCTGTCCTGCGGTTTTTGCGTCTGGCTTCTGGAGTTTTAGCAGGGTCAATAGGCATGTACTGACCACGGCCAGCAGCCATAATTCTTTTGGGATCTATGCTACCATCTTTGGTAAGTATTCGTACTATACTGTTAGCACGCATTACGCTAAGGTCCCAATTATCTTGCATCTTTTCACTTTTCATGGGTACATCGTCGGTATGACCTTCTACCAATATATTAATATCTCTTTGTTTTTCCAATACGGTTGCAAGTTGCAACAAAGCTTCGCGGCCTTTCTTGTCTACATCAGTTTTGCCCGATGCGAATAACAATTGCTCGCTAAGCGATACATATACTTTACCATTCTTTATATTGATTTCCAATCCTGCATCTTTAAATCCCAATAATGCATTACTCACCGATGTTTTCAAAGCTTTTACTGCCGAGTCTTTGCTGTGAAGAATTTGTTGAAGCTCCGCTAATTTTGCTTCCTTCTCCTGCAAGCTTTTATCACGCTCTTGCAAGCTAGTAGCTAAAGTACCTTTCTCGCTTTGCAGTTTTTTTTCTTCGTCCTTTAGCTGTGTCATTTTAGCTTTCATTTCTTCATATTCTTTGGCCCTTTCGTTATACTTGGCCTCTAGCTCTTTCAACTGCTCCATTTTACGCTGGGTTTCAAGACTGCCAAATTTAATTTCCTTTTCGTAGGTCTCATTCAGCACTTTATATAATTCTTTTTGTTTGGCAACAATAGCAGCCGTCTCCAAGCTGTCTTCTTTAAGTTTTTGTATAATTCTTTTGGTGCTTCCTACTTGTGCATCAAGGGCCGAATCCTGCTCCCGAAGTTTAGCATACATTTCGAGGCAGCTTTTATTTGCTGAATCGGAAGCTAGTTTTGAAGCTTGCAAATCTTCAAATTTACGCATCGGCACACAAGAAGTAAACGAAATGATTAGCCCGCTGATAGCTACCAACGAAATTTTCTGCAAAAAAGTATTATTATTTGTACCCATGATATTCAATTGATTATAGTTTAATTTGGAATTAGTGACCGTATTTTTACTGAACTACAAATATAATGTGCAACCAATGGTAGACAATTGCGTTATTACCCACATATTAAAGGCAACTATCTAAAATTATTATTAAAAAAAAGAATTAACAAAAACAACACTTGTTTAAATCAAAACAAAATCTATTTTTGCACTCCAAAAAAAAATTAAACTTAGTAAGAAAAGAATCATGAAAAAAGAAGAATCAACCTCGGGCTTTTCAGCCATGTTTGCATTTATTGTTGTACCAGTAGCATTTATTGTGGGCATACTCACCTACGTCTATGTGCTAGGCAACCCACATAATTTTCAAGGTGGCGACATTGAAAAGGAGCCTGTAAAAGATGGTATTGAGCATTGGTTTGGTGTTATTCACAAGGGCGGATTAATTGTTCCCATTCTTTTGAGTTTGCTACTCACCGTTATTATATTTACAGTTGAGCGTTTTGTTACCATCATAAAGGCGACCGGCTCTCAGAACATCAATGTTTTTTCTCGCAATATCAAAAATAAACTTGATACAGGCGATGTACAAGGAGCCATGCTTGCCTGCGATAAGCAAAAAGGCAGCATAGCGAATGTTGCCCGTGCAGGTTTGGCTAAATATAAAGAGATGAGTGAAAACCATGAGTTGGCCAAAGACCAAAAAGTATTGGCTATTCAAAAAGAATTTGAGGAAGCTACCACTTTGGAATTACCCATGTTGGAAAAGAACTTGGTCGTATTATCTACCATATCATCGGTTGCCACACTGGTAGGTCTATTAGGTACTGTAATCGGTATGATTAAAGCGTTCTCGGCTATGGCCAATGCAGGTGCACCTGATGCTTCAGCACTGTCTACTGGTATTTCAGAAGCTCTTATAAATACAGCTTTAGGTATCGGCACCTCAATTTTAGCTATTGTGTTCTATAATATGTTCACCACCCGTATCGATAAACTTACTTATGGTATTGATGAGAGTGGTTATAGCATTACACAAACATTTGCAGCCAAGCATAGTTAATCTTTGAGCAGCTAATTATTATATAAGCAATGCCAAAAGTAAAAATTCCCCGCAAAAGTACTTTCATCGACATGACGGCCATGGTGGACATGGGTTTCCTATTGGTAACGTTCTTTATGTTGGCCACTAAATTTAGACCCGACGAGCCCGTACTTGTGGTATTGCCATCGTCTACACTCACTACGCCCATCCCTGACAAAGACTTAATTACTATAACTGTAAGCAAAGAAGGTCGCATATTTATAGGTATGGACAATCCCAAGCACATGTCAGACATGCTAGATGGCTTTATTACCCGCTTTGCCCCTAATATCAAATTAAATGCAGAACAAAAACAAAAGTTTAGTTTGCAAACTAGTTTCGGTGTTCCTGCCAAAGATTTGTCCAGTTGGCTAAAACTTGAACCAGAGGAATTGAGGAGAAGCCAGCCCGGTATTAAATGGGATAGTATACCCGATAAAAATGAACTATTCTTCTGGGTGTGGAATGCCCGTTTGGCAAGTCCCCGTTCTCAAATAGCCCTTAAAGCAGATGGGGAGACCAACTACCCAATAATTAAACAAGTAATTCAGGTACTAACTAACAAAACCATTCAAGGCCACCGTTTCCAAATGATCACAAGTCAAGAGGAAAACAGAATGGCAGGCAGTAAACCTAAAGAGAAGTAATAAATCGTTAAATCAATCCGCCACGGCGGCGGACATTAAAACATCAATAAAAAATGGCAGATATAGAAAGCTCCGGCGGAGGTGGGGGCAAACATAAAGGGAAGAAAAGAGGCAAAAAACTCTCAACCCGAATAGACATGACACCCATGGTGGACTTGGCATTTTTGCTAGTTACCTTTTTTATGTTGGCCACCACAATGGCTAAACCAAGTGCCTTGGAAGTAACCATGCCCACAGATGAAAAACCTAAAGAAGATATAACCATACCTGAATCAAAGTCCATGACCCTGATTTTGGGAAAAGATGATCAAATATTTTGGTATATGGGTATGCTAACCAAAGACCCTGTGATATCTAAAACCACTTATGGCCCTGCCAATATTAGAAAAGTATTAAAAGCAAAACAAATAGAAGTGAGAAATATTTTTGTTCAAAAAGCTAAAAGTCAGGAAATAGTGGTATTAATTAAGCCGATGAAAGATAGCAAATACCGCAACTTAGTTGATATATTGGATGAGTTTGAAATTTGCGGCATCAAACAATTTGCAGTGGTAGATTTTCAACCAGATGACCAGAAAAACCTGAAGAAAAAAGGTTTAGTAGAATAATCGTTTACCAAAATAGGATAAGGAAAATCAAACCCAACAAAAACACACAGCTATTATGATGAACTTTTTTAGAAACGATACTCTCGAAATTATTTTCGAGCGTAAAAACAAAAAGTACGGTGCATACGCCTTACGTTTACTTTACCCTCAAATTATTACCCGCTCAGGTATTATTACTATCTTAGCTTTTATATTGTTGATGAGCTCGCCAATGATTGCAAGTTATTTTAAAGAAGACAGAGAAAAAGAGAAAGAGGAAAAAAAGAAAAAAAGATTGGTAGAGTTAATAGCTCCTCCTCCACAAGATTTGGAAAAACCGCCTCCACCGGTTATACCACCCCCACCAGTATTGAAAATGCAGCAGTTCACCCCGCCGAAAATAGTTGAAGACGAAAAAATTGATGAGAAACATCAGATAGAAGAGAACAAGGATTTAAAGAAGGCTGACGTTGAAACAAAAGATGGTTTGGATAAAATTAAAATTGAGGAAAACATTACAAAACAACAAGACCAAGTACCAATTGAACCCCTTGATGCTGGCCAAGTGGACGAAATGGCTAAATTCCCAAAACTTTATGATTACCTCGAAAACGAAATCGAATATCCTGCCTATGAAAAAGATGCGGGTATTGAAGGTACAGTAAATGTGCATTTTATAGTAGAACTGGATGGAAGTCTTTCCCATATATATGTGGCCAAAGGTGTTAGCAAAGGCTTAGATGAAGAAGCACTGAGGGTGATGCGTAAAATAAGTGGGGCTGGCAAATGGACAACTGCCAAAAAACAGGGTAAATCGGTTAGGGTAAATTATGTTTTGCCTATCAATTACCAATTAGAAGAATAATACAATCATTCAGTAGATTGATATATAAAGGCTCGCTAAATAGGGTCTGCTCAAAAACTCAGCCACCAGGAACAATTGTCTATTTTGAATTAAAAGCATAGTATAATGAATAATTATTCTTCTTTTTCACATGA
>JAWXAU010000044.1 GCA_034439655.1 Bacteroidota bacterium
CCAAAACACACCACTACCTGTAACACTTTTAACCTTCAACACAAAAACAAAAAATGGAGCTGTATCTGTAACCTGGAGCACCGCTTCCGAAACCAATAATGATTACTTTGAGGTGGAACGCAGCATTGATGGAGGACAATATAAAACAATAGCCCAAGTAAAAGCAAAAGAACAGAAAAATGGTGGATGGAAATTCCAAACCCGAGACAGAAAGCCATGCACCACGGCCCTGTGGTAGTGCCTTGTTCTTACCAAGATTATATAAAAGCATCAAATGAAGAATTGCCCGAACGGTGGTGGAATATATATCAGAAGTTGATGTAGGGTGATATATAGAAAAATGGCAGTTAACTCTTAAAAAATTAACGCCAGAGTGTAACCTCACCTGAAATAGATTCGGATTTTATGTCGGTAAAATTTTTATTGCCCCACCATGTTAGAATATAAATATAGGTTTCTGCTAAAACAGGCATTCCATTATAAGTACCGTCCCAACCCTGATCGTTCTCTGTACCCGAATATACTTTTAGACCCCATCTATTAAAGATTGACCACTCATATTTTGCGATAAAAGTAGTGACAGGCTTAAATCGGTCATTTAATCCGTCGCGGTTGGGAGTGAAAGAGTTTGGAATAAATATTTTTGGAGGGCATTGGTCATAAATAAGTATAGAGTCTGATTGTTTACATCCAAAAGTATCAGTAGTATGCAATGTATAAGTACCCTCATGGTAAGCATCAATGCCCGCAGTATTTTCGCCTGATGGCATCCATACATAGGTATTATAACCCTGAACATCTATGAAGACACTTCCATTGTTATCACTGCAAAAGTTTTTATCTGTATCGAGATTTAATTTCTTATATGGAAAGTGCTTGAGTTTTAAAGTGTCGGTTGCAATACATCCGAACGTATCCGTTACCTGAACAGAATAATTGGAGGCTCGCTTTACTATAATAGAAACAGAGGTATCGTTGGTACTCCACAGATATTTGCCATACACATTGCATTTAAATAAAATACTATCATAAAAACAGATTGATGTGTCGTTTCCAAGTGAAAAATCAGGTCTTTCATCAACATATGCAACTGTATCAGAATAGTCTTTATCACATATTTTAGCACCCGAGGCAACGAGTTTTATATAATGTTTTCCGAAATTGATATTGGCGGGTATTTTTAATTTTTTGCCCGAACCAATATAAACAGAATCATTCATAAACCAATTGAAGGTAGTATATGCAGAATCGGCTATTGAGCGTAAAGTGTCGTTACATGATGAGATATTTTTATTAAAATCGGGATAAGTTAAATCATAATAAACCATAAAGGTCATAGATTTTTTAATACCTGTAGATTTTATACTATCTGGTTCTAACCATAGATTCCCAAATCCTATCCCTGGTTTATTATAGGCAATATCTACATGTCCACTTAAATAAAGTCTATTACAAGCATTAATTTCAATTCTATTTGGTATTACATGATTTGAATCAACCGGAAAATACGCATTCAATAAATTACCATTGGAAGCATATCTATTTATAAACATATTATAGTTATTTAAATCAGGACTTATGATATTATTAAATTTTTTTGAACCACCAAAATAAATACCTGTTACAAATATATTCATATCTCTGTCTAATGCTAAAGCCATGCCTGTTGCCCAACCATTACCTTCGCTTGTTTGAACCCAAAGCGGCGTTAAAGTTGAATCAAGCTTTAACAGAAAAAAATTATCTGTTGAAATGGCTGAATATTTTAGGTTTTTGAATTGTAAAATGTCTTTAAACTCACCTATAACATATACATTACCTTTAATATCATAGATTATTTGCCGTATATATACGTGCGAGCGTATATTTTTATTAAAATAGAAACGACCCAGTTCATTCCCCAAAGAATCTATCTGCGATAGGAAAGCCTTATTGCCACGACTGTTATATTGCTTTTGCGATGTATCTGATTCAAAACCTGCCAAACCTGCAACAATTATGGTATTATTAAGGTTCACTAAACCATAGCTAATGAATTGCGAACTGCCATATAGACTTCTATACTTTCTGTGCCAAATATATTGGCCTGTGTTTGAGAAGGCAATTACATAAGGATTTTCTGTTGTTGCACCCATATTCATTGTTTCAGAAATTATAGAATCACCGGTAGAAATTACATATACCTTGTTGTGTAATTCACCACCCAGATAAATCCTGTCCTTTTCGTAACTGAATATTCTAAAGAAAGCATTGCCAACTGTTTGCCTTAATAAGTATTGCGTGTTGTATATGGTACTATTATCTTTATTGATGCTGAATATATAAACCTTCACTTCACCATTTAGATCCGCTTTTTGAATGGTGATATTCCCTATAGTAAATGTATTTGAAATTGTGGCTAAAAGTGCAATTTGATGTTCAGCATTCCAAGCAAGTTGACATAATGCGTATGAATAAGGTAACTCCCAAATTATTTCTCCCTTGCGATTTAATTTAATAAGTGAATTTTTGTTAAAGTATTTTTTGTTTTTAGCATCAATTGTGCTACCTCTATTTTGTATTTTATAAATATTGCCTTCTTCATCTGTCAAAAAATGACCTAAAAATGTTTCGTCATTATTTACTACATAGCCCTTCTGCCAATGCTGGCAATAAGCATAGTTGTATATTAAAAAAAACCATATAAATGTAAAATGCTTCAAGAGGTTTAATAAATAATTATTTTACGAGTAATTTCATTTCCATTATTATTAAGTTTTATAACATATAAACCAGTATTAAGGTTTTGCACATTTATTTGCACATTTATTTGCTCTTGTATGTAGCCTGTAAAAACTTCTTTACCCACTACATTGTATATAGAACAGATACCCTTAAAACCCTTGATATACAATAGGTCGTGTGTTGGATTAGGATAAATTTGGATAACATCATACTGTCTTATTTCATTAACCCCATTATTAATATTTGAAAGACGAAAAAGAATAATACTGTCGCCATAAATATATAATTTATCTCCATTTTGATAGAAGTTTTTTAACAATCCCGGTTGCCCCTCTATACTATCCTAGTAAAATAAACTGTCATTTATTCCAATACTATATATTTTCCTTTTGTTGTCTAAAATAAAGATGGTGTCATGCTGTACCCGCAAACTTGTAATATTCAAAAATTGCCGATTAGAATTGATTTTCAGCCAAGTAGCCCCTTTGTTTTTAGTATATAGTAAATTTACATGGTCACTGAAATAGATATTATTTGTATCACGAATATAGATATTGGGCTGAAAAATTCCAACAGAGTCAGTAAATAAAACAGAAGAATGCCAACTATTACCTTTATCAGTAGAGATGTGCATTTTTCCGAAATCATTAACGGTGTGCCATGTTGTAGAATCAAACTTATAATAGACGGTGGTGTTGGTATTCAAATTAAGATAGGTGAGGGTTTTAAATCCATCATTGGTTTTAAATAGTGAGTCTCTTATAAAAAATAAGGCATTCAAACTATCATAAATAACCCCTTCGAACAAGGCTGGTGCGAGAAATTGCGATCGTTCTTCTGTGTAAATTACCCTCCGCCATGTTTTACCAAAATCTTTGCTCATCACTAGTAATTGATAATTATTAAATTTGAGTCTCTTATCTTTCCCCCACACCCAACAACAGCCATCTGAAGTGTAGGTTAAGCCCTTACTAATAATGTTTGAATCAATAAGTTTGTTATGCCATGTGTTGCCTTTATCAAAAGTATAATTTATATGGATGCCACCTATAGTAATAATGGTGTCGCTGCCAACAGTAACCATAGATTGTATTGGAAAATCAGACTTAAATGATTTTTCCCAATCTTGTGCATTTGTATCTTGCAGTAGCAAGATACAAATATATAGTATCAAATATTTCATGTTTATATATAAATTAAGCAATACATTAGTTACACCTTGTGTGTGTTATATTAATGTTTAACAACAAATTTAAGGCTTTTAACTGAAATATCATCTTGAATTAATTTTGCTATATACATTCCTGAAGCAAGCAAAGCGGTTTGTAGTTCAATGCCATTATCATTTTTATTTAAGGTTAGCACCATTAATTCTTTTCCTGTTATATCAGTAATAATGATATATTGCTTAAAAGAGTTGCTTTGCCCTGTATTAATTTCAAACTTTATATAATCGTTAGCCGGATTAGGATACACAATTAATTTTTCTGCAACCCTTCCCATTGAATTTGCTATTCCAGCAGGAAAACCATGGCAGGTTATATCAGGACAAGTATTAGCTGAGGTATTATTATGAACGTTGACTAAATTTCCTGCAGTAGCATTTATTATCGCAAGATTATTATTACGTCCCATATCATATTCGTAAACAACTAACTGGTCAGCAAAAAAATTGTCTATAACAAAAACTCCCCTTGAATGTGTATTTCCAGAATTTTTACCGCCAGACGCCTGATCTATGATTGTGCCAGTTACAGTTATATCATAAGGTATGTCCTCGAAAATATTGCACCATACATCAATGTTCATGGTATTTGTTGCATCTTTTAAAACTATGCCTTTCACTGTTGTTTTAGTGGTGCCGTTATGGGTTAAATTATTTTTATATATTCTACCAAATATAGTTAGCGGGTCATTGACTTCAACAAATTCAACTATCGGGTCATTACTTGTTAAAATGTTGTTGTATATAATTGGATTAACACTTGAATTCAGCGAGGAAATGATAGGCACATACGACAAAAAGAAGAACAAAGAAATACCTGTTGCAAAGCCCACCGAAAGTAAAAACTGACACATATCATACATTTTTACTGACGGAAATTAGTTATCGCCATTCTTTTCAAACGGAATATTGCAGCACAATAAAGTTTAACAAGAAACACTACACAAAAAACAAAATACCATTGGGAAACAAAACAACCACTTTAAGAAGGTTCTCACATTTTGTAAATGAACACCTTTGTACTTTGTACAAAATGCTAATAGACAAATGCTTTTCAATAGTATCGAAGTGCAAAATAAGAATGCTAACAATTCCATACGAAATGACTAGTAAAAAGGACAGAACTATAAAAGTAAGACAGTCAGTTTGTATGCACAAAGCAAATGATTGGTTGAATGTGTTTATACACTGGCTCAAGCAGCCTTCTTCTATGCTGAACAGCACAGTAAAATTAGGGCTATACCCCAAAATAGCGTAACTTTGTGCCGCAAAATCAAATAAAAGTTAAACAAAAAAGACAGATTAGATAAAACCCTGCATGATTTTACATTCTTTCACCCTTTAAGCAACGTAAGAAAAGAACAAGTTTTAAAAGCCTGCGTTTTAAATCCTACTTTGATTATATTAAGAAAACAGAAACAGAATATAAAAAAATATATTTGAAAACATGTAAGACAATTATAAAAGTGGTATCAGCAGCTAACTTGCTTTACAATAATATTGCAACCACTTTACATAAACATACACTATAATAAACTTAAAAAATAAAAACCAACAGAGATAACAACAGTGCAATGAAAAAAGTAATTACAAGCATTTTATGCCTTTTCGCAGTATTCAGCTCGCAGGCCCAAGTCAAAATAGCCAACTTTGGCGTTGATGGTGACTTCTATGCCAACTATCGCCAGTTTGGCTCATTTACCGCCAGCGGCAGCGATGACTGGTTTAACAGAACCTCAGGAACAGGTGTAGGGGTAATTGATACCAATGGCGGTGCTGCTTTTCTCACTTTTCTGAAAGCTGACCGAGCAAATAGGAATGCTCAGTTTACGGTTGGTATGTCGGTGCCTTTCTTCAGTATCAGAAACGGCAACAGATTATTGGATGCTCGATACAATAGAGATAACCACAAATCGGCTATCATGAATGATTCTACCATGTATCCTACCTCTAGCAAAAATGGTGAGAACCCACTTGTATGGAGTCACGGCATAGGGAATGTGAATTCTAAAAACGATATTGTTGACTTTTATGCCCATTACAGAAGAAACGGAACAGGCAATACAGATTCGCTGTGGCTATATGGTTCCATAACCACCATTGATAATACGGGTAGCCGTTACAACGATTTTGAGATATACCGTTCAGCATTAAATTATGACCAAAGTGCAGGGTTTACGGGGTCGGGGTCTGACTCAGGACACGTAGCGTGGACATTTGATGCAAGCGGCAACGTGACCAAGGCAGGAGATATGATTGTAGCTACTTCCTATAGTAATTCGGGAGTTAATACATTTGAAGTTAGAATATGGACACGTGATACAAATTTTAATTACGTAACCCCTGCTAAGTTTAAATGGGGGTCAAATTTTGATGGTGACGGAAACAATGCAAAGTTTGGCTATGCTACGGTTTTGCCTATCAACGCTAGCTCAGTATACTACTATTCTTATAACAACGCCAATGATACTACTGGAGCTTCGCCATGGCAAACTTTTGATGGGCAAACCGACAGTTTAAGAACAACTTATTTGAGCAACCAAATGATAGAGTTTGGTGTTAACCTTTCATTGCTGGGTCTGGATCCCGCATCCATAAGTGGTTTCAACGCTGCCTGCGACGATATTTCCCTTAAGGTTATGTGCAAATCTCGTTCATCAGCGTCTTTTACTTCACAACTACAAGATTTTTCAGGACCAGTTCCATTCGGAGATTTTCCTGATATTTCTACATTTTCATCTGTCACATACAACCCTTTGTGTGCAAGTGCCACATCAAAGCAATTGATTGGATCACCAAACCCAGTATACGACCCATCAACTTTAATTTACCAGTGGAATTCCTATAGCGGCGGTGTAATCGTTGGCGATTCGACAAACGACACGGTGGTGGTTTCAAAAACAGGATTATATATTTTAACTATGTCCTTGCTTAGTGGATGCTCCAACTCAGCAGCTAAAGATACCTTTTATGTTGTGGCTGATAATGACTGCGACGGGCTCGTAGATTTGAATGACGTGGACGATGACGACGATGGAATATTAGATGTGGTTGAAGCGTGCGGATACGGTGCAACAAGTTTTGCTTGTGTGGGTGGCGACCCAGGCTTGGATGCCGACGCAGATAATATACCTAACTATAAAGATGCTAACTTCTGCACGCTTAATAGCAAAGGGGTTTGTGCTTCTTTAGATTTTGATGGTGATGGAATTATAAACCAATACGACAGAGATAGTGATAATGATGGTATTCCTGACCTGATTGAAGCAGGTGGAATTGATATAAATGGCGATGGTAAAATAGATACCTTAATCGATTCAGACTTAGATGGTATTATGGACAAATATGATGTGAGTTGCAATGGCGGTACAACCTCTAACAGAGCCAATGTAATTGTGACAAGCGTTGGCTCCATTAACAACCAAGCTAATATTATAGATACCGATACCACTACTTATGGCGAATTAGCTTCATCGGGAGCCTATGTAGTTTTGCAATTGCAAGACACTGTTTTGGCAGGTACTCAAATAAAACTAAGAGTCGCCTCAAGCGGAAGTAGCCCAACCACCTTCGAAATAATTCAGGATTCAATACTCACAGGCAAATATTATAATACCCAGAGCTATAGTGTATCAGGCAGCACCCCACAAACAGTTACTTATACATTAAACTCTGCCACTTCAAAAATCAGAATTAAGAGAACCTCGCTTTCAAATTATACGAGACTTTATTCCGTTAAATATTCATTCTTAAATTGTAGCGGCAATATTGGAACAGCCATTACCAACGCCGATGTGGATGGTGATGGTATAAGAAGTTATTTAGACTTAGATAGCGACAACGACGGAATCCCCGACCTTGTAGAGGCGGGAGGTGCTGACGATAATAATGATGGATACGTAGATGACTATAATCCCACAACAAAAAACTTTACAAAAACAGATTATGATAACGATGGATATTCATCGGTATATGATGCAGATACAAACTCAACAGGAATTACCAATGCCCAAGTTAAAAGCGGCGGCCTAGTAACTTCTGGCCCACTTATTATTACAGGAGCTGATGGAAACAATGATGGTAAACCAAATTCATATCCTAATGGAGATCCCGACGGTGATGTTAAATTAAACATGTACGACCTTGATGACGATGGTGATGGCATAGTTGACCTCGTTGAAGTTGGCGGAACAGATAGCAATAGAGATGGCAAAGTAGATTCATATACTGATAGCGATGGTGATGGATGGAACAATACGCAAGATGGATTTGGAAC
Organism: Bacteroidota bacterium; assembly: GCA_034439655.1. NCBI lineage: Bacteria > Pseudomonadati > Bacteroidota > Bacteroidota bacterium. The sequence continues at coordinate 8,226 of JAWXAU010000044.1, forward strand.
CAGCAATGGCAATACACCTCTTGTATCACCCTCGATCGATGCAAATGACAATGGATATCCAGATGGCACAACACGTTGGACTACCGACAACCCAGATGGCGATAAATATGCAAACTTTATAGATATAGATAGTGATGGCGATGGTATTACTGATAATACAGAAGCACAAGCCACGGCATCATACGTTGCCCCAGGTGGTACAGATACCAATGGTGATGGACTTGATGATGCTTATGGAACCACTTCAGGTAGCAAAGGACTCGTGCCAGTAAATACAGATGGTACCGACAATCAAGATTATTTAGATTTAGATAGCGATAATGATGGATATTCAGATGCGATAGAAGGACATGATACCGATGGAGATAATATCGCAGATGCTGGAAGTAATGCAAATAATGGGGTTCCAACAGGTTTAGATATTGATTTTGATGGATTAGATGATGGATATGATAATAATACAGCATCATATAATGCTACTAATGGCAGTTTAACTCCAAGTTCACATCCAAATATTGACCTTGCAGCTACCTCAGAAAGAGATTGGCGTGAACCTGTTTATGCCATATATGGACAGGTATTTAACGATAGGGGCGGCATGACAGATAACATTGTAAATGGGGTTGGGATTGACGTTGCAAGCGGCTCACAACTATATGTATATTTAGTCGATTCTGTAACCGGAAGAATTATAAGGAAATCTATGTTAAATACAGGAAACGGTACTTATAATTTTCAAAATTTAAATAAAGATACCGCTTATATTATTAAGGTTTCTACTTCAAACTTAGCTTTATATGCTTCTGGGTCTTCCATTAATTCCTTACCAGCTAATTGGGCAAGTACTGGAGAAAACTTTGGTACATATAATGTTTTAAGTGCGGGCAATGAAAGCGGCACAGCAAATAGCCAAATTGGAGTAAAGATAGGAACCGCTAATGTTACTGGGATTAATTTTGGTATAGAGCAAAGACCTTTAGGAACTGATAAAACAGCAGCAAGTCAAGTAAACCTAGGTGGAACCGTAACCGTAAGAACACCTAGCTTAGCAGCTACCGATTTAGAAGATGGAACCAAAGGTCAGGGAAGCAAATTCAAAATATCGACCTTGCCAACCAATGCAACA
>JAWXAU010000045.1 GCA_034439655.1 Bacteroidota bacterium
TGAGAAGGTGTTCTTTTAAAAAAAGAGGTGATTTTTTTAACAGGATTTTAATTTTTATATCCTATCTTATTTAAAAAATCTACTTTGAAAATTTGAGAACCTGCATATAATATTAAAGAGCCCATAAAATAAGCAAAGTAAAAAGCAAAATCTATAAGTTGCGATTCAAACTGTGAAAGTTTAAAATGGCTTTTGCAAAAGGGAATAAAAATTCCATTACTTGCTGCTACAAAACCCCAAAAGAAAAATACAGAAATTATTACTGACAGTGCTGAAGTTCCATAATTTTTCTTTTCCATAATTTCCCCTATTGTAAAAATAATGGCTGCAAATTACAGAGGTCTGATACAATTTCCAAAAACAAGTGGCACGAGTTATCCATTATATGTGGAGTGATGATGAAAAACTTGATTTTCATGCTCTAGCAAGAAATATTAATGAACAAAAAAAGCATTTAAACAAAAGATGGGAATGCAGTAAATTTGCAAATCAAAAAAACTGAACCAATGAGCACACAAGCACTCGATACCCCCACACAAACAGAAGTAGATTTTCTTCCTTTGCACGGTACTGACTATGTAGAATTTTATGTAGGCAATGCCAAGCAAGCTGCCCATTTTTATAAAACGGCATTCGGCTTTCAAAGTCTTGCCTATGCTGGGCCTGAGACAGGTGTACGAGATCGTTCATCGTATGTTCTAATTCAAAATAAAATGCGTTTGGTGCTTACCACTCCTCTCACGCCCAATGGTGATATCGCTGAACATTTGAAACTACATGGCGACGGTGTAAAAGTTTTGGCATTGATGGTGGAGGATGCCTATTCAGCATTTGAAGAAACTACCACACGCGGCGGCAAACCTTATATGCAACCCCAAACTCTCAAAGATGACAATGGCGAAATACGCTTGTCGGGCATACATACTTATGGTGACACGGTGCACATTTTTGTAGAACGCAAAAATTATAAAGGTGTGTTTATGCCGGGGTATAGAGAATGGAAATCGAATTATAATCCCGAACCAGTAGGATTAAAATATGTAGATCATTGTGTAGGCAATGTGGGATGGAACGAAATGAATCCTTGGGTGAAATTTTACGAAGACGTGATGGGTTTTAGAAATATACTTTCGTTCGACGACAATGATATCTCGACAGAATACTCAGCATTAATGAGCAAAGTAATGAGCAATGGAAATGGATTTGTAAAATTCCCCATCAACGAACCTGCTGAAGGAAAAAGAAGATCGCAGGTAGAGGAATATTTAGATTTTTATTTGGGTCAAGGTGTTCAGCACGTGGCCATCGCTACCGACGATATAGTAGGCACGGTAACTCAAATGGTAGCAAGGGGCGTAGAGTTTTTGAGCATCCCCGATAATTATTATGAAAGTATCCTTGATCGAGTAGGTCCCATTGATGAGGATTTGGAACCACTTCGCCGTTTGGGTATATTAATTGATAGGGACGATGAAGGTTATCTGTTACAAATTTTCACCAAGCCCGTTGAAGATAGGCCGACACTATTTTTTGAAATTATACAACGCAAAGGAGCACAATCTTTTGGCAAAGGAAATTTCAAAGCATTGTTTGAAGCACTGGAACGCGAACAAGATAACAGAGGAAATTTGTAAATATTATAATAGTTTGAGAATATATATATTAATAATTAGTTTGGTACTATGCTGTACAATTGCCCAGGCCGCAAAAAAAGACAGTACTTTTTTCAAACACCAAACTGGATATGGCCTTTCTATATATCTGAAAACTTCGCAGAACGGAACTATTATTAACGGCACTTTAAATTACAATATGCGGTATCATTTTAAAATGCTTAGCCATAATAGCTCACTTTCAGCTAATATTAACACAGGGGTAGGCATTCCTGGTTTAAGTTATGGCTTTGTAGTTTTATCAAGTTTCTTCCAGTTTCATCTGCCAATTACAATTAATTATAACATAGGAAATGGAGCTTCCAAAAATTCTAGCCAGACCACTGGGGCATACGTGGGAGCAGGCCCATGTTTAGATTTTATAGCGGCCCCTTACAGTCTCCGAGAAAATGCTCTTTCCATCGGCCCTGTAGTTAACGTTGGTTTTCGTTTTGGAGCAAGTAATGGCGACGACAATGACGCTAAATACGACTTGCGTTTCTCGTACATGTCTACCTTAAATAAAAATGGTAAAGGCTTAAGTGATATTTTGGGGATTAACTTCTTTTATAGTTTTTAATTACAGATTACGTCGTTTTACCTTTTGGAAAGTTTGAAACTTTCCAAAAGGTAAAGGATTTTTAGAGGTGGTCGCGATAGATGATTTGAAAACTCAACCCAAGCCTGTGCGTAAGCAGATTTGCCAAATGTGCACTGCAAAAAAATAGCCCACGATTTACATCATGGGCCATTTATACCGAAACTCAATATATAATAGTCCAAAAGAAAGGGACTAATCCCCCGCATCCCGATAATTATCGGGATTAAGCGGGGCTTTCGGGATGTAGTTCGGCATTACCA
>JAWXAU010000046.1 GCA_034439655.1 Bacteroidota bacterium
CCAATAAGAAATTGGGGAATAATACTTCAACAATTTTTGATTATCTTTGAATCCAGATGTCAACTCTAAAGTCGTTTACACAATTTGATTTACACTCTCGTATTAATTTGCAGAATAGCAATATTTGGATGACAATTACTATTGTTTTCAACTTTTGTTATTTCTTTGGCAAACAGTACAGCAATATTATTACAACGCAAAGAAATATTGTCAATTGCATGTCCCGGAGGGCTTTGCACGCAATTGGGTCCTGTGTTATGTACAATATCATCGGTATATTTGGCGGTGTCATACTTTGCTTTTTTCAAAGAATCTACCAAGGCACAAGAACCCCAAGAAAGCGGCATATTCCATATATGTTTACAACCTAGAAAACCAAATGGATCCAAACAATTATAGCTCATGCTCGATAATAAACTTGCACGACCGCAATCGACTACTACATCGCTAGTTTGGTGAAATAGATATATTAAAGGCGTATCAATATTTTTGAATAACTTCATATCTAAGACACCACCAAAAAAGCAAGCAATTCCTTTTACTTTTGTATCATAACCATTTATATTTATACTGCCATCAATAGTTCCCAAATCAGGTCTTTTTAGCGAATAGCCTTTTGGTAAATAACCAACGAGGCTACTATGCGGAGTAGGAGCATCGGCAATATTCTCACAATGCTTTGGTTTTTTAGAAGCAGCATTCATTAAAAGTGTATTATAGGCAAGAAAACTTCCCGCACTTTCGCCACATAGATATATATTTTCTGTACAGGTGGAATCTAAGAGATGTCGTGATTTAAAAAAGCGAATGGCACCTTTCACATCTTGCATACCGCGATATATTGCACGCACTACTTCCATCGTATCGGCAACATATATTCGGCTGTCTAATTGCACTGGGCAAGTAGCTGCGGCTCCGCCAGAGGGAGATAAATGCATACCTAATCTGTAGTTTATTGCAGCAACCACGTAGCCTCGGGCAGCCATTTGTTTGCAGATACCTTCTATGCTTGCATCGTTTTTTGTGCCGCCTATCCACGCCCCGCCGTGTATTACAATAAGCAGGGGTCGGTGGGTATTTCCATCGCCAGTAGGTTTGTATATATCATATTGTAGGGTATCAAGCTTGCCTGCATAGTCGAGGGCCATGCCGTAGCTTAGATTTTTGTTCGTATTATAGTTATACTTTATGTCAGTGTAAGGAAGTTGTCCCAAAACTATATAGTGCTTTTGAAAAAAAAGTATTATAATAGCGAGGGCAATGTTTGATTTTTTGAAATTCATATCGCAGCAAAAATAGGAATCTTTTAGTCATTAATAGAACGTGATTGGAAAATTCGGCAGTAAAAATACTACTAAATGGGGATTGTAAAGAAATAAATATCAGCGAAATTTGTGCAAAAAAATATTGTATATATGTTAAATTTTAAAACAATTTTTGCGGTTATAGTTATTGTTGCTTCGCATGTTGTAAAAGCACAATCAGTAACGTATTCGGTAAAGGAAGATGATTCCAAATCGCCTAATTTGATGATAAACGCGAGCTTAGTAGATTTCAATATGGGAATGCCCACATTGTCTTTGGGTTGTGGTGCAGATGCAGATTTGTATATGGGACGTTTTTCGTTTGAAGGAAATTTCCATGTTACCTATTGGGATGGCAAAAAATCAATTATGAAAGGCACAAATGAGAGTCTCAATAAACTAAAAAACTATTCAAGTTTTCGATTGGGGGGTAGGTTTCATTTAATGGATAAAGCGGGTACGCATAAAATGAAAGCAAATGTAAGTACTGAATATATAACGGGCGGCACAATTACGCACTATATCCCAATGAAAGTGCCATGTCGTTCTATTATTGCACTTCATTTTGGATTAGAACATTATAATACCGTTGTGAAATCAAAGAGAGATGCTATCATAACCGCAAAAGATGGCACTAAATTAAGCGAGTGGCAATCGGGTACCAACTTAAAAGTGACGATGCTTTACGGAGGTTTCTCATTTGTAAAAATAATGAAAACAAAGATGACTTCTGGTGGTGATACTTGGAATTTTAATTGGTACCGTCATATATATATTGATGCATTGTTTGCCCCATTAATGAATGTGCAAAATATTATGACGGGCACTCAGTCTTATGTAGTGCAAGGCACGGGTACAACGGGGTTTGAAAAATCAGCGATTGGTGCTAGGTTTGGAATGAACATGGTGAGCAAAGGAAAAATGAGCGTCCGTTATGAAATAGGCATACTTCCGGGATTAGCAGGAAGAGGGTTTTTTACCCAGGCATCTTTTGGGATTCCTATAGTAAAACACATTAAGTTGAAGTAGTATTATATATTTAATTTACCTTTTCGCATAGCTATAATATACAATACTCCCACACAAAATCCGTTACCGATAATATTTACGATTATATCTTTTCACGAATCTACTACCATACCCAGCACACCACGGCTTAATAAGTAATTTTGGAACAACTCGTTAAGTATTCCTATTATAGTAAACAATATAAATACAAGCAATTTGCCTCTTTCCAAAGTAATAAATACGAGGTATAATACATAAAAGATATTCCAATATTTACCCTGGTTTATAACCGATAAGTTTTGCCTATTTAATATTTCTACTATCATAATTAATGCTGCTTGATAATAAAATATAGTGAGGTAGCCCTAAAAATATATCAGGAAAGAGGAAAGGAGTATTAATATGCGGAAGAGAAGTAGAGACAATGGTTAATGGTAAATGTGCCATACGGCAAATATACGATTTGTATGTATTTTAGTTATTGTTATTCAAAAAAGATTTAAGAACAAGGATTTTGGATTTTGGATTTCCGAAGTTTTAAATTCGTGTATATATATAGTTCTCATTTAATCAAAAGAATCACAGTTAAGACAGTGATGGATTCGTGTGTCAGCAAGTTTTAGCTTATTCATTCGTTAATCCTTGTTCGTCATTCAAAAAGGATTTAAGAATAAGGAACAACGAAGTGCGATTTGTGAAGTTTAAGGCTTTTATAAATCCTAGCAATCATTTAATCACATGAAGATGTGGTGAGTTTGTCGAAGCATCTCAGTTCCGACGGTGATGCATAGATATTAAACCTTGGAATTTTGTTGATTATCCTTAATTTTGACGGCTTTAAATAAAACGATATATGAAATTAGATTGGAAAAAAATTACGCCACACCTTATTGCTTTAGGCATTTTCTTGTTAGTAACTGTAGTTTATTTTTGGCCTGAGTTTCAGGGCAAAGCTCTCAACCAGCATGATACCATGCAGTGGAGAGGGAGCTACGAGGAAACCTTAGAGACCATTCAAAAGACAGGACACCAACCTTTGTGGACCAATTCCATGTTCAGCGGTATGCCCACTTACCAAATTGGGGCACAAAGTGAACATAATTATAGTTATTATATTAATCAGATACTGCGTCTCGGAATGCCGCACCCAGCGGGCGATTTATTCCTTTTATGTTTGGGCTTTTATATACTCATGCTCACCTTTGGCATGAATAGTTGGCTGGCATTTGCAGGGGCAATAGCATACGCATTTTCCAGTTATAATTTCATCAATATACAAGCTGGGCATGGCACCAAAGTATTGGCCGTAGCGGTGGCTCCTTTTTTATTGGCGGGAATTAATTTGGGATTTCGTGGAAAATATTTGTGGGCCGCTGTGCTCACAGCTTTGGGACTTGCAGCCGAACTGTTTGCCAATCACGTACAAATAACTTATTATACAGGAATACTCATTTTATTTTGGGGTATTGCCGAATTTATTGTAGCGTATAGAGAAAAAAGACTACCGACTTTATTTAAAGGTATGTTATGGTGCGGAATCGGTGCTGCGGTTGCCATAGGAATGAACATAACTAATTTGATGGTGACTAATGAATATGGAAAAGAAACAATACGTGGTAAATCGGAACTTACAAAAAATGTGGGAGGTGTAGCTACAGATGGCTTGGATATAGATTATGCTACCCAGTGGAGCAACGGAAAGCTAGAACCCATGACGGCTTTGATATCGGATGTGTATGGAGGAGGCAGCAGCAGGGTATTAAGCAAAAGTGCCGAGATATATAAACTAACGGGCGATAAAAGCCAAAAAATGCCTGCCTATTTTGGCCCGCAACCTATGACAAGCGGCCCTATTTATTTTGGTGCAGCTATTGTATTCCTTTTTACCTTGGGCATGTTTGTGGTGAAGACGCCAGTTAAATGGGCACTATTTGCGGTTTCTATATTTGCTTTTTTACTTTCTATGGGCAAAAACTTTATGGGTCTCACGGAGCTTATGTTTGATTATTTCCCCCTATATAATAAGTTTAGGGCTGTAACCATGACAATGGTTATAGCACAGATGGCCTTTCCGATACTTGCTATGTTAGCAGTGAAAGAAGTATTAGAAGGTAAAATAGACAAGGCAAGATTAAGAAAAGCACTAATATATAGTGTTTCAATTATAGGCGGAATTTGTGCCATCTTTATCCTCATGCCTGGCATATTTTTAGACTTTACCGCAGAAGGCGATAAACAAAATTTCGGCGGAGATCCACGCTTTTTAACTGCCATTGCAAACGATCGTGAATCGTTGGTACGAGTAGATGCTTTTAGGTCATTGGTGTTTATAAGTTTGGCTTTTGGTGTATTATGGCTGTTTATGAAAGGCAGCTTGAAAAAGCAAATAGTTCCCTATATATTAGCTGGGGTGTTTTTTATAGATTTATTTATGGTGGATTGGCGTTACATGAATCATAAAGAATTTGTTCCCAAGAAAAAAGAAAGTGCCGATGATTTTGTAAAATCACAAGCCGATGAAGTATTAATCGCAGAAAGATTGAAGGGGAAACATTTTAGGGTTCTCGATTTTAGAGAGTCGCCCTTTAACGATGCCAAGTCATCTTTCTACCATCATAATATTGGAGGTTACCATGGTGCGAAACTCCGTCGCTACCAAGAGCTGAAGGATTATTCGATGAATGCACAATGGGATGTTTTTAATAACTTTCCGAACCCAGATGATGCTTTTGAAGTGAATACCACCTTGAACATGCTTAATTGCAAATACTTAATTACTAAAAGCCCAGAGCCAGTAAATAATAAATACGCATTGGGAAATGCTTGGTTTGTAAATAAAGTTGAATGGGCCAAAAACCCAGATGATGAAATCAATAAAATCGGTCGTGTTTTTGAAGTAACACCCATTATTAAAGACTCTGCTATTAGGGTAAATGGAAAACCGCTTCAAGGCACGACAATATATAGTAGTGATGATATCACATTTGGCTCCGCTCATTTCTCGGCATTTGCAATACCTAAAGGAAAAACAGAATTTGATTTGCAATTGGTGTCTAGATCTGGTATGAACCAAGAAGGACAACCAACTCCTCCGCAGACGGTAATTAGCTATGATGATTCAGCAGCAAAGTCTGTAGCTCATTTAAAACTTATACATAATTTCGACCCAAAAAACATGGCAGTGGTTGATGAACGTTTTAAAGATGTAGTTGGTGCGATAATACCAGCCACAGATTCAGCAAACAGCATCAAATTATTATCATACGCACCCGATAAATTAATATATGAAAGCAATAATTCTACAGAGCAATTGGCGATATTCTCCGAAGTATATTATAGTGAAGGATGGAAAGCTACAATCGATGGAAAAGATGCTCCTATTTTTAGGGCAAACTATATACTACGCGGATTAAAAATTCCTGGCGGAGGCAAACATAAAATCGAATTTGTTTTCGATCCCCAAACATGGAAAACAGGCGAACAAATAGCAATGGTTTCTTCATTCTCATTGCTAGCAGGGTTGCTTGCTGCGGTGGGATTGATGTTTAGGAAGAGGAAAAAGAATATATAAGTACGATTTTTGATTTACGATTGAAGAAGGTTATCACCATTTCTCAACCCGCAAACTCATATTGTTTTCAGTAGTGTGAATACTGATATTATATATTCCTTTTGCTAAATAGTTTAGGTCGAGTGTCTGTTTTGTTGAGGTATACAATACTTGAGAATGCACTATTCGTCGCGTAAGTTCATATACAAAATTTGTGCATTAGGGAGCCCGTCACCTTCTATATTATATATTCCATTTGAAGGATTGGGATATAGATTTATCGATATTTGTTTGTGCAATTTTATAGATATATCATTGATAGGGGTATATTCGACATTGCCATTCTCTTCTATTTGTTTGAGGCGGTAGAAGACTCTGCTAGTGTAGTTTATTAGCTCCACTTGGAAGGAGTCATTTTGGGTTTTCTTCGAATATATAATACCAATTCTTAAACTATAATAGTTCTTCGCCTGTGGCAGCTTTAGTTTTTAGAATGGTAATGCCGAACTACATCCCGAAAGCATTCGGGATTAGTCCATTTCTTTTGGACTATTAAATATTGAGTGTCGGTATAATATAGCAACTGAACATAAAAAAATCCCGCTTTTTATCACGGGATTTATGGAGAATATCGGATCCCGCTAACTAGCGGGAGATGACCGTTTCCCCGCAAGCTTGCGGGGCATGCAACATTCTAGTCCTTTATATTTTTTGTTTTTATCAGCCAGGCAATATGGTTCCGGCTCTTTTTCTTTTTTATTTCTCTTTCACGTTTTGAAGCGGCTTCTCTGCTCTCAAATAGTTCCTCGTATACCAAAACCCTGTCCTGTGCTTTGGCGGTAAATGTGGATACTCCGGAATTGTGCTGAATGAGCCTCTGCTCTATATTTTCGGTATAGCCAATATAATACCTATCAAGTTTCTTAGAATATATAATATAGCAACTGAACATAAAAAAATCCCGCTTTTTATCACGGGATTTGTGGAGAATATCGGAGTCGAACCGATGACCTTTTGCATGCCATGCAAACGCTCTAGCCAACTGAGCTAATCCCCCAAAAGGAGTGCAAATGTATAACCGTACTGTAAACTGTGCAACTATTTTTTTGTGGCCAAGGCAAATACTGCGTCTGCTGCTTTCTTTGAAGCCCCTCCATTGCCGAGCATTCCTTTCAAATCTAGGTAATCTTCCAACATTTCTTCTCGCGTTTCTGATAATATATCTTGAAGTTCGTCGGATAAGGTCTCGACAGTAAAACCATCTTGAATAAGTTCGCTCACACAGGGCTTGTCCAAAATTAAATTGACCAAAGATATATATTTTACTTTCACCAAGCGGCGACCAATTTGATAACTGAACCAACTTCCTTTATAACAAACCACTTGGGGCACATTAAAAAGTGCGGTCTCCAATGTTGCAGTACCCGAGGTAACACAGGCTGCGTACGAATGCTTGAGCAATTGGTAAGTTTGCCCACTCACTATTTTTATATTGGGATAGTTATATATTATCTCTTGATAAAAATCTAACGTCTGTCCCGGGGCTGCGGCAATAACAAACTGATAACCCTCAAAGTTTTTGGTTGTTTCACACATCACAGGTAACATTTTCAATATTTCCTGTTTGCGACTACCTGGCAGTAAAGCTATAATAGGTGTTTGCGGGTCGAGTTTGTTTTGTATGTAGAAATTGGTATTTATTTCAAATGTTGAAACTGCATCTAATAATGGGTGTCCCGTAAAGATGGCGGGGCATTGGTGCTTGGCAAAAAAGTCAACTTCAAAAGGTAATATAACCAATAATGTGTCTATATACTTTTTAATAATCTCAACTCTGCCTTCTTTCCAGGCCCATACTTGTGGAGCTATATAATATAATGTTTTAAAACCTTTTTGTTTTGCAAATTTGGACAAACGCAAATTGAATCCTGGATAATCAATAAACACCACTACATCGGGATTGAACTGTATGATATCTTTTTTGCAAAAACGAATATTGTTTAATATAGTTCCAATATTTGCAATCACCTCCTTAAAACCCATAAAAGCTAATTCCTTATAATGCTTTACCACTTTAGCTCCGGCGGCCTCCATCATATCGCCGCCCCAGCAACGGATATTGGCAGCAGGGTCTAGCTTCATCAATTCTTTAATGAGGTTGGCTCCGTGAAGGTCGCCCGATGCTTCTCCTGATATGATATAGTATTTCAAGTAAACAGTATAAAGTATAAAGATAAGATACTATAATATGGTATGTAGATATTCTGCATTTATTGATTAAATTTAAATCTAACTATATATACAATCGCCCAAAAAATAGTAACTATTACTATACCCCTAACTGATTTATATAAGTGTCGATTTATATAATAATAAAACACCACCAAATTGGTACCAATGCATATAATACCACTGAACTCCTCACTAAGTTTTAATCCATAATCAGCAAGTAAACTAAGCACCGCAAAGCATACAACTGGAAACACAATACCATACATAATACCTACTAAGTCGTTATCTTTATTGATGAGTAAATTCATTGTACTATTATAAGTTCATGTTTTTTAATACCTCCAAAGCATCGTAATCTGTCATGTCAAATTTAATGGGTACCACAGAAACATAGCCATCGTTCAATGCTGCCTGGTCGGTATCATGGCTTTCTTCAAGTAAAATAAATTTGCCGGTAAGCCAATAATATTTTCTTCCGCTCGGGTCTATTCGTTCATCAAAGTCTTCAGCCCATTTTGCCCGTGCTTGCCGACATATTTTTATCCCTTTTATTTCTTCCTTATTTAATTTGGGAATGTTCACATTTAATGTAACGTATTTAGGTAGTTTATATTGTATCACCTTTTCAACTATGCGGGTAATATAATGCTTGGCCGGTTCAAAATCTGCATCATAACTATAATCTAATAATGAAAAACCAATAGAAGGGATTCCTTCAATCGCAGCTTCTACCGCTGCCGACATGGTTCCCGAATATATAACATTTATACTGCTATTGCTTCCATGATTGATACCCGACAAAACCAAATCGGGGAGGCGTGGCAATATTTTATCGTGTGCCAGTTTTACACAATCTACCGGTGTGCCACTACATTGATAGCCTTCAATATCTCCGAATATGTGGCTACGGTCTACCCTCAACGGCTTGTTGATGGTGATTGCATGCCCCATGGCCGATTGCGGACTGTCGGGAGCTAAAACGACAATGTTTCCCAAATGTTTTACACTCTCTACCAATGCCATTATTCCGGGAGCCGCGATACCATCGTCGTTGGTAATGAGTATTAGGGGTTTATCTTTTTGCATGAAGGTGCAAAATTAAGCACTTACCGAACATATATAATCTTCAAAATATGGGCGGGAAAATCTCTCTTCAAAACAAAATAGTTTTTATTCTGGTTATTATGTTTTGAAATAAAACTAACTTTGCCCCAACCAATACCATTATTTATAAAATATGAGTTTAATTAATCCAGAAATTTTTGATCAAGAAAAAATGGCCCAATTGAAAAGTGATTTCAATTCCGCCAAACCATACCGACATTTGGTTATTGATGGTTTTTTGAATAAGGAAAATGCAGATTATATGTATTCAAACTTCCCTGCTTATGATTTATTTAACAAGAAGTATAAAGGCTTAAATGAATTCAAGGCGGAGGGTTCAAACTTTCAGGATTTTGATTTGGTCTTTGCACAAATGCGTGATGAAATAGCCAGCGAATATTTTTGTAAGTGGTTGAGCACTGTTACTGGTATTGAAAATTTATATTCGGTGCCTGATGCTTTGGGTGCAGGTCTCCACCAAGGCGGCAATGGTAGTTTTCTAGATATACATATTGATTTCAATATACATGTGGAGCAGAACATCCATCGCCGTATTAACCTTTTAGTGTTCTTTAATAAAGATTGGAAAGATGAATATGGTGGTGGTACCGAAATGTGGAATGCCGACATGACCAAACTTGAAAAAGTGGTTCTTCCCAATTTTAACCGCTGTGTAATATTTGAAACAAACGAAATTAGCTACCATGGTTACGATAAAATTAAAATACCTGAGAACATAAGCCGCAAATCGTTCTATTCATATTTCTACACTACCCTAAGGGCCGATGCAAGCAAATACCACGATACCGTTTTTAAACCTCGCCCTACCGATAGTGGTATGAAGAAGGCATTAACACCTGTGAAAGAAGCAGCAAAGAACACCGTTAAATCGGTACTAAAAAAACTAGGGATAACCTTTAAATAACTCTCTTGTTTTCTAATATTAATTTGTACTTTTGTAATACTCTTAGTTCAATATCCTAAAGAATGGAAAAATTATCACAAAACTGGTTTATTGAAGGCAATATCGACGCTGAGTTGAAAAAGTATTTATTGCTCGCATACCTCCAGCAAGTAAAGGAGAACTTTGAACATTTTAAACTTTATCCCAACCTGGCGGAACTCATTTCTCATTACCGCAATTTGGTAAGTTTTAGGGAGTCAAAGAATTTGGTACAACAAAACTTCCCTGAAATACTGACCGACTTAGACGCACAACAATTTAAACTTATATATGAAAAAGCTGTTTCTGACGATGAGCTAATGAAAGAAATTATGAACATTGTGAACCAAAGTATTGGGCTAATGAAATATGTCCTAGACCAAGGCAAAGACATTTATGAAACAATTGAAAGTAGAATTAAAATAGAACCAGTTGGCATAGTGCCCATTTATAAGTATGATGGTTATTTGTTTCTAAAAACATATAGCGACAAGACCACCAAGGTATATCAATATCATATTGCTGCATTTGCTCAAAACGCCCAAGAATACAGAAGCATCAAAACCCAATGGGTGGGCGATTATGATCACAACCTCAGCACGCATTTTGAATTTATAAAGCAAGATTTGGTAAAAAAAAATAAGTTTTTGCCCAACCCTGCTGCATTTGCGGCACATGCCGATATGGAAATACCGATTTTGGAATCACTTTTGCCAATCGTTAAAAGAAAAATTATCCAATATATTTAAAACCCTAAAATTAATAATAACATGCAAAGGTATTTCTCAATCATTATCGTAGCTATCTCCATCAGTGGTTTAGCGTTTGTCCCAAAAAAAAGTGTAGATACACTTGTCAGTGTCAAAACCTGTGAAGTCAATTTAACAGGCACTTCTCCAGCTACTGATGTTGCAGCCGTGACCAAAACAATGATAGGTGTAATAAATCTTGCCAGTAGCAAATTTGTTTTTAAAATTAAAATGAACACTTTTGAATTTGAGAACAAATCGATGCAAGATCACTACAATGAAAAATACTTGGAAACAGAAAAATACAAATATGGAACTTTTTCTGGCACCATGGATAAAACAATTGACGTGAGCAAAAATAATACTACCAATACCAATATTAAGGGGACATTGGAAATTCACGGAGTACAAAAAGTGCGGACAATACCTGTTTCTATAAAAGTAGAAAACAAAAAAATTACCATTACAACCACCTTTAATGTGAACTTAAAAGAACATAATATTGAAGTGCCTTCATTGGTATTTGCCAAAATAGGAGAAGATATTAAAGTAGACATGGTGACAAACTTGGAATAAAAACATACAGCTTTCAAAAAGTCTTGATTATTTTGATAGTCAAGGCTTTTTTATTTTGTACCTTTGCCCCCCGCTGAAAAAATGGCAGGAAGTTTCAACTGGCATAATTAGTGAAATGCCGAACAATATCTTTTAATCAAATTTTATAACAATAATACATCAAACAAAAATGGTAAATTTTAAACCCCTAGCAGACCGTGTTCTAGTAGAACCCGCTGCAGCCGAAACTAAAACAGCAGGTGGAATCATTATTCCCGACACTGCTAAAGAAAAGCCACAACGTGGAATTATAATTGCTGCTGGCCCTGGCAAAAAAGACGAGCCAACATCAGTAAAAGCTGGTGACAGTATTTTGTATGGTAAATATGCCGGCACAGAAATTACTATCGACGGAAAAGATTATCTCATCATGCGTGAGAGCGACATCTTCGCTATTGTATAATAGCTTTTGTAAAATAAAAATTATTAATTTTAAACTAAAAAACAACAATAATGGCAAAACAAATATTATTTAATCTAGAAGCCCGCGATGGTTTGAAACGCGGCGTTGATACACTGGCTAATGCTGTGAAAGTAACCCTCGGACCTAAGGGTCGCAACGTGGTTATCGACAAAAAATTTGGCTCCCCTGTTATTACCAAAGATGGTGTTACCGTGGCCAAAGAAATAGAACTAAAAGACCCAATTGAAAATATGGGTGCACAAATGCTAAAAGAAGTAGCAAGCAAAACTGCTGATATTGCAGGCGACGGAACTACCACCGCTACCGTATTGGCTCAAGCAATTGTAACTGCTGGCCTTAAAAATGTTGCCGCTGGTGCAAACCCAATGGACTTGAAACGTGGAATAGACAAAGCTGTAACAGAGGTTATTAAATCTCTTAAATCGCAATCGAATCCTGTAGGTGACGATTTCTCTAAAATCGAACAAGTTGCTAGTATCTCTGCCAACAACGATGCTGTAATCGGACAATTAATTGCCGATGCCATGAAGAAGGTAGGTAAAGAAGGTGTTATCACAGTAGAAGAAGCTAAAGGTACCGACACCGAAGTGAAAACCGTAGAAGGTATGCAATTCGACCGTGGTTATCTTTCAGCTTACTTTGTTACCAATGCCGAGAAAATGGAAGCTGATTTAGAAAGTCCTTACATTCTTATCTATGATAAGAAAATAAGCAATATGAAAGAGCTACTTCCCATCCTTGAGCAAGTAGTGCAAACAGGCAAACCCCTGGTTATTATAGCAGAGGATATAGATGGCGAAGCATTGGCTACTCTGGTGGTAAACAAACTTCGTGGCTCACTAAAAATCGCAGCTGTTAAAGCTCCTGGTTTTGGCGATCGCCGCAAGGCTATGTTGGAAGACATTGCTATATTGACAGGCGGTACCGTAATAAGTGAAGAGCGTGGCTACAAATTAGAAAATGCTACTCTGGAATACCTTGGAAAAGCCGAAAAAATAAATATCGATAAGGACAATACTACTGTAATTAACGGTGCTGGAAGCCCTGAAGATATTAAAGCTCGTGTCAACCAGATCAAAGCTCAAATTGAAACCACGACTTCTGATTATGATAAAGAAAAATTGCAAGAGCGTTTGGCAAAATTGAGCGGTGGTGTAGCAGTATTATATATCGGTGCGGTTACCGAAGTGGAAATGAAAGAAAAGAAAGACCGTGTTGATGATGCTTTGCATGCAACCCGTGCTGCCGTAGAAGAAGGTATAGTTGCTGGTGGTGGCGTAGCTTATATACGTGCTGTTGCAACTCTTGAAAACCTTAAAGGTGTGAACGAAGACGAAACCACTGGTATTCAAATCGTGAAACGTGCGATTGAAGAACCTTTGCGTCAGATTGTAGCAAATGCAGGTGGCGAAGGCAGCATTGTAGTGCAAAAAGTAAAAGAAGGTAAAGACGACTTCGGTTACAATGCAAGAACCGATGTATACGAAAACTTGATTAAGGCTGGTGTAATAGACCCAACCAAAGTTACTCGAGTAGCTTTAGAAAATGCTGCTTCTGTAGCTGGGATGTTATTAACTACCGACTGTATCCTTGCCGACGAGAAGGAAGAGAAATCTCATTCTCATGGTGGTGGAATGCCAGGCGGAATGGACGGAATGGGTGGTTACTAATCACTAGTTTCAAAAACTTATGGAAACCCTCATCTAGCAATAGGTGGGGGTTTTTTCTTTAAGGGAATTATCGCACGTCTATTTTTATATTTTCAAGCTATATTTGCACCCTTTAATATAATACTATAATGTTTTACGATAATTTCTTTAAAAGATATATTTTCAGAAAGAACTTTTTCAAAAGGGATAAAATGAGGTTGGCAGGTGAAAAACGAAAAATGCTTAAAAACGAGTTTGAAGACATGGCTATGTTATTCAACACATTAAACAAGCAGCCAGAACATATATTTGATTGCGGAGCTAATGTTGGCTTTGTTACCCATGTGTTTTTAAAGAAATTCCCAACTGCTAAAATTCACTCCTTCGAACCCAATCCTTTGGTTTTTGAGCAACTAAAAAACGCCCACGGGCAAAACCCCAATGTAGTATTGCACAATAAAGGAATAGGCAGAACCAAAGGCTCCCTTACTTTCAACATCAATAAAAACAGTGGTACTTCATCATTTTTGGCAGCCAATGCATATCATACCTTGAACTATGCTAATAAAAATATACAAGAAAAAGTTGTTGAAGTTGTTGGAATAGGCGAGTATATGAAAGAAAACAATATTTCTTGCATCGACCTTTTGAAACTGGATATTGAGGGTTTTGAATTGGAGGCTCTTAAAGGTATAGATGATTTGGAAAACAGGGTAAAAATGATATATACAGAGGTAAACCTAATACCAACCTATGATAAGCAACCCTTAATTAACGATATAATTAATTACGCTCAGGAGCACAAGTTCCATTTATTTAATATTTATGGAATTAACGAAAATAAATACATGCAAGCCTCCATCACCAATTTGGTGTTTTTAAGCGATAGTTTTAAAAATGAGCTTAAGGAAAAAGTAGGCGAAAAATATTTCGGGTACTAAATAGGGTCTGCTCAAAAACTCAGCCACTAGGAACAATTGTCTATTTTGAATTAAAAGCATAGTATAATGAATAATTATTCTTCTTTTTCACATGAAATATAGGCGTTGATTCTCCTTTTAATTTAGA
>JAWXAU010000047.1 GCA_034439655.1 Bacteroidota bacterium
GCGGGCTGCTGTAAATAAAAAAGGGCAGCATTCTAAGTTTTAAAATTCGTGTTTCAAACCTTTATATTTATTAGAATCGAATTATGAAAGAGGTCTATTAACGATTAGTCCTTGGTTGGTGTCCCCACCAACCATAATGTATTTGTAGTTTCATTAACCATTATCCAACTGCGTCGGCATTAATCTTTAATCATTAACCATTATAATTTGCGTCAGCCACATTGAACATTACCCATTATTTTTGCAACTTATGGAAATCACATTTTTAGGCACAGGCACTTCGCAGGGTGTTCCCATTATAGGTTGCAAGTGCAAGGTGTGTACTTCGCCCGACCCGCGTGATAATCGCTTGCGTTCGTCGGTGCATATTGAAGTTGGTGGTTTTGATTTGGTAATCGACTCAGGTCCTGATTTCAGACAACAAATGTTGCGACACCATATTAATAAATTGGATGGTTTGATTTTTACCCATGGGCACAAGGATCATGTGGCTGGTCTTGATGATATAAGAGCTTATAATTATATACATAATAAACCAGTTGATGTATATGCAGACGAAAGAGTTGAACGTGTTTTGCGAAAAGAATTTTCTTATATATTCGATGACGAAAAATACCCTGGCGTACCCGAAATACATTTGCATCCCATCAACAGCGAGC
Organism: Bacteroidota bacterium; assembly: GCA_034439655.1. NCBI lineage: Bacteria > Pseudomonadati > Bacteroidota > Bacteroidota bacterium. The sequence goes on from JAWXAU010000047.1 coordinate 660, forward strand.
CATTTTATATACATCAGCATTTAATTACGCCCATCGAAGTGATGCACTATCGCTTACCTGTACTGGGTTTTAGAGTAGGAGATTTTACATATATTACAGATGCAAATTATATATCAGAAAAAGAAATTGAAAAAATAAGAGGCAGTAAAATTTTGGTATTAAATGCACTTCGTCGCGAAAAACATATATCACATTTTACTTTGGAAGAAGCCGTGGAAATGTCAAATAGGATAGGAGTGGAGACTACTTATTTCACACATATCAGCCATCAGTTAGGCATACATGAAGAGGTGAATAAAGAATTGCCTGAGAATATAAGATTGGCTTATGATGGGCTTGTGGTGTCGTTCTGAGTTTATCGAAGACCAACAGTTTGTCTATGCTTCGATTATCCCGATACCTAGTGGGACAGCATGACAAACTTTCCGAGCATAATTCAACATATACTTTATACTAATTCAAACTCATCTCCCAATTCAGGAATCTCCACATGCTTAAATTTTTTTTCATGCAGCAATCGCAAAAAATTTGTTTGTGCTTCAATCTCTCCATGTACCAAAAATATTTTCTTAGTTTCTGCAGGATTTTGACAAGAAAGATATTCCAACATTTCATTATAATCTCCATGTGCGGAATAACCTTCCAGATTTTCAATTCTGCAATTTACTTGGTGCATCTGCCCAAATATTTTCACTTCTTTATTGCCATTTTTAAGCCTTCCACCAAGGCTTTCAGGGGTGCAATAGCCTACAAGCAATATCGTATTTTGTTTTTGTTCTATATTATTTGCTATATGATGTTTCACTCTTCCCGCCTCGGCCATTCCCGATGCTGATATAATAATACTTGGTTTATTGTCATTGTTCAAAGCCATCGACTGTTCTTTGCTACTTATATAATACAAATCCGGAAAATCGAAAGCATCATTTTCAGGGTCATGTTTCAAATATTCAATCAAATCTTGGTTATAATAGTCTTTGTATTTCCTTGTAAGTCCAGTTGCACCTATAGAGAGCGGACTATCGACATATACTTTTATATGTGGCAATTTGCCTTCATTTTTCATACGGTCGAGTGCATATATAAGTTCTTGTGTGCGGTCAACACTAAACGCAGGTATAATAAGTTTGCCTTGGTTCATCACACAGGTTTCTTGTACAATCTGTAATAATCTTTCTTCTTGGTCGGCTACTTTTGGGTGCAACCTATTACCATAAGTCGATTCACAAATAATATAATCAGCTTGGCGGAATGATTCAGGCTGTGGCCATAGCATATCATTAGGGCGGCCTATATCGCCAGTAAAGGTGAGTTTGGTGAGTTTGTAGTTTTCTGTAATATCTAAATGCACCGCTGCCGAACCCAGTATATGTGCAGCATTGGTATAATGACAATCGACCTGCGGGTGCACGCTGAAATGTTCATGATAAGGTATAGTTTCCATTTGCGAAATGGTTTGCAATACTTCATCTTCACTATACAAAGGTTCGAGCAATGTCTCACCTTTTTTCTTTCTGCGTTCATTCACATATTTGAGATCGTGCATTTGTATATAGGCACTGTCCAACAATAATAATTTGGCCAATTCTTTAGTAGGAGTGGTACAATATATTTTCCCATAAAAACCTTTAGCCACCATGCGGGGTAAGCAACCTATATGGTCAATATGTGCATGACTTATTAAAACGCAATCAACTTTGTGTGGTTCGAAAAGAAATTCACGGTTCATTACATCCGTGTCTACGCCACGACCTTGATACATCCCACAATCCATCAATATCTGATAACCATCTTCCAGCGTAAGCAAATGGCGGCTTCCTGTAACATGCCTGTCGGCTCCACAAAACTTAATTTTCATGTGGCGAAGATAAGGGAGATTTAGGAATTTGCCCCGCCCCTAACCCTGTTCCAATGCTTCGGAATTGTTTCAGGGTCTTTATTGGTTCTAAAAATCAATATAATTATCGAGGTAGAATGGCGTTTGTTTTAGGAGTCAGATATCCCACCATAATGTATATAGTTCTTATCAAATAAAATTCTATATATAGCTTTTAACGGGTGCGTATCTTTTTTTCTTTTGCGTAGCCCTATCAACAAAGTAAGCCACGAATAATTAGGGTGGTCGTGGTGTACATCGTGGTTGCCAATACCCATGCCTAAAGGAAACCAATAAGTATTACTCTCTTTGTGTGGTATGTCGCCAATATGTTCACACCAATGCCTTAGCTTTGCTACAATGGTGGCAAAGTACATAGATGATATAATAAATATAGCATCGAGTTTCACAAAATATATAATAACAAATGATATTAAAAACGATAACGCCATAAATCCAAATCTGATTTTCGGGCCATTTACTTTTCGTTTGGTTTCTTTATCGCTGAAAATGGTAATAGCTATAAACCCAAAAGGAATAAGTTCAGCAAGTATATATAGCAATCTACTTCGTTCAAATATTTTCTTTTTCAAATTTGGCCACAGTGGGTCAGCTTCAGAATTGGTATTTGCATGATGAATTAGATGATATCTTCTAAAAGGTTCAGGATAAAAAGGCAATAATACAATCCCGCCAACAATACTCATAATCCATGAATCGGCAGTGGTTTTTGTAATTGCTTTGTGGGCACCATCGTGCACGCCCACAATCATCGCAGCGTGGTACAGAAACCCAGCAACTATAATACTGTAGTAATAACCCGATTCGAAAAATAGCATACATGTATATATTCCCGCTACCAACACACCAATGGTGAAAAAAGTAGCAGCAGGAAGCAGATATTTCCATTGCCTCAGCTTTTTTTCTAGGCGTGTTTCGTAGCTAGTAGCTGTAATTTCTTCCGTGGACATGCGAGCAACAAATATAAACGATTTTATTAAAACGTTGCCACAGTTTAGTTCTCGATTCTAACATTCTAACCCACACCGCAGAGGTCAGTAAATTGTGGGTTATCAGAAATTAGATTCTCCTTATTGCAATCGAATTGTAATTATACTATATTTGCATTATAAAGCCAAAGATATGAGACGCACCGTTGTAACACCCAATAACCAAGATGTTTCTATACATTTACCTAAAGACTATATAGGCGAGATAGTACTGATTCAACTATTTTTGGCAGAAAAGATTATTGGTACAATAGGAAAGATGTTTTTCGGTACTACACAGAAACTATATTTAATGATAGCGGCGGAGCGAGTATTGATACTGGATATGTATTATATTCACAAGAGTATTGCAGCAGTTCTGAGATAATCAAAAATAAATCGGGGCAAATTGTAAAACATAGTTATGGTGCGTTGAACTATCATGTAATGAACATTATGAAGGGAATCATAAAGTGTATTATACCTATGATAATAAAGGACTGATTATTCAGGTTGATATTCTTAACAGCAAGAATAAAATGGATGTTATACCAAATCTTAAACTAAAATAGTTCTCCGCCAGCGGCGGATTTAGTTTTTAGAATGGTAATACCGAACTACAATAGACCTCTTTCATAATTCAAATAAGAAAAGCCAAATTATAACGGACACTTTATTTTATTGTAGTATCGCTCGCCGCGAACTCC
>JAWXAU010000048.1 GCA_034439655.1 Bacteroidota bacterium
GCCTTATAGAATATGAAGTTTGGTTAATTGTAAACATTTTATTTCTTGAATTGGAGTACAGTGGATGCATTTAAATAGGTACTTTTAATTTTCGTTTTTAAAAAAGCTATTTTTTAAAAAATGTGATTTTCAATGTGAATAAACCTTCTGAAATAAAAAAGTATTGTGATATATAAACGGAGGTTTTTTAAAAACTGTATATTTTAGTAAGAAGTCAGTAAAAATGGGGTTATAAGAGCATATATATATTATTTTTCGGGATTTAATGTAACATAATAAATGGGTTTGCGGAGCGGTATGTGTTTTATAAATTGTACACTTGTTAACAATTGTGAAAAAATATATAAAGAAAAAATTTGGTAGAAACAAATATCATAGTGATTTTTGCATCACTAATTAAAATTAATTATTATAATACAATGGCAAAAAAAGTAACCAAACCTGCGAAAGCTCCGAAAAAAGCTGCCGCACCTGCTAAAGCAAAATCTGCTAAAGCAAAAGTATCGAGTGCAAAACCTGCTGCAAAAGCGAAGGCTGCAAAATCATCTGGCCGTCCAAAAGGATCTGGAAAAGCTGCTCCTAAAAAAGCATCTAACCGTGTAACTTTTGCTGACAAAATGTTGGCTGCAATTAAAAAAGAAGGTCGCATGATGACCTCTCATGAAATTGCAACTAAAATGGTAAGCCCTGGAAAAACACTTGCAAAAGTGAAAGCATATCTAAACATTAAAATTGTTGAGATGACCAAAAAAGGTATGTTGCACCGTGAAAAAATCGGACCTAAATTCCATTATGGAATTAAAGGTGTATCTGCAAAACCTGCTGCTCCAAAAGCTGCTCCTAAAAAGGCTGCTAAGAAAAAAGGTGCTCCAAAGAAAGCCGCTGCTAAAAAAGGTGCTCCAAAGAAAGCCGCTGCTAAGAAAGCCGCTCCAAAGAAAGCTGGTGCTAAGAAAGCTGCTCCTAAAAAAGCTGCTAAGAAAGCTGCTCCAAAGAAAGCTGCTAAACCAGCCGCTAAGAAAGCCGCTAAACCAGCCGCTAAGAAAGCTGCTAAACCAGCAGCCAAGAAAGCCGCTGTTAAAGCAGCTCCAAAAGCTAAAAAATAATCCAGTACTTTTTAGTATTAAAAACCCATCTCATATCGAGGTGGGTTTTTTTTTGCTATATGGATTATAGAAATCTGCGATTCTTTATTTTATACCGAAACTCAATATATAATAGTCCAAAAGAAAGGGACTAATCCCGAATGCTTTCATGATGTAGTTCGGCATTACCATTCTACAAACCAAATCCGCCACAGGCGGAGAACTATTTTAGTTTAAGAATTGGAATTAAATACAAATATATAATCATTAAGGAATTAAGAACATGGAGTGAATACAGTTAGTGTTATTGATGTTTGCAAAAAACAATGTAGGTCTCCCTCACATCCCATTCGCTGCGGCGAACTAAATCCTATTGTAATATCATATCAGGGTTGTTTTTCCCCATTTGCAAAATGGTAAATTAATTCCAAATTCTCTCTCAAATCACAGCTCATTGTCGGGTTTTACATCTATAATATCATAACGCTCCACACTTACCTGTCCTGGGTTTGCACCACGTGGACGCCTCACATATTTCTTAAACGTTTTGATTACAGGGACCATATTACTATGTTTATTTTTTGAATTTGCTGCAGCCAACGCCGCTGCTTTATATATGATATGCTGCGGTACGGTTTCAATACTACTACTTCTAATAATTACATGCGAACCGCTCACCCCAAAAGCATGAAACCATAAATCATTTTTATGTGCCAATTGATGCGTCAGTTTATCATTCGATTCACTGCTTTTACCAATCCAAATTTCAAAACCTTCTATAATGATTTGGCGGATGCCCGCAATTTTATTATCCGCTTTTTCTACTTTGCTTTTTTCGGTTTTTGTGGGTTGACCAGTATCATAAAGATGTTCTTTGAAATAATTTATCTGCTTTTGCAAATGCTTGATATCACTACTACTCCTGTTGATGGACTGCTCCAAAAAACCAATTTCAATTTTCCTGTTTTTTTGTTTTCGGAACAATACCTCTGCATTTTGTTGTGGACTAATTTTAGGATTTAACTTAACCTTGATATTCGTATTGGTATAAAAATCGAGCATTTCTTTTTCTTCCATCCCTGTTATAATATCATTAATATTGGCTATTATAATATGAGCTATTTCATCCAAGGGACGGCTAAGTATTATATCATGTAAACGTTCCTCGTACTTTTGTAAATTCTTGCTCAGAGATTTCTCCTTTTGTATAACTTGTGACAACTGCTCGTGGTTTTTATTATACGAATGTTTGAAGCGGAAATACAGTTTCGAAAAATTGTCCAAGGCATCATACACATTCTGGGCTATATATAATATGGAGGTTTCTGCTTGCTGATTTTCTATTTGATAGGTCCCATTTTCTTTCAGCATTAATTTTATGATGAATGGGTTGACCTTAGGTACAATATTTTTTTCTGGATCTATTTGGTTGATGTTTGCTTTCAAATCATTTTGCAGATGGCTACGAAATATTTTCACCGCTTCACCATTTTTAAGGAGTATTATATTCCCCATACTGCCATAAAATCTAATCCAGACTGCATATCCATTATAGAAATTGAGGATAATGCTCCTTTCGTTTTCAAAATAATTGATGGATGATATTTGTTGGTTAATGATTTCCGCAAATTGCACCAAATCAGTTTTCTTGTGTTTTGAAAACTCATTGAGCAAAAAACTTCCTTCGTTCAAAAACTCCAATTTGAGGTGTAATTGATTTTTATCTTTTTCAAAAAACAAATAGATAGTTTCTTTCGACCTACTGAAGCATGCTGTAAGGTATGCACCGTTCCAGTTTTCTTCAAACCATTTCCCCAAATCTTTTATTACCGGCCATTGATTGAACATGTTTGCAAAAATAAATTTATTTAGCCCGACTATTCACTTTTAATTTGCACTATTATTTTAGTTTGAATATTTTAATTATATATCAGGGAGATTTTCCCGAGGGTGGAGCAGGTACTTCGCGTATCAAAGATTTTTGCAAAGGTCTGCAAGAACTAGGGCATCATACCAAGTTGATGCTAATGTGGGCTTCGCATTTTAATGATTCAGGAATTAATACTGCTACTGAGGGAAATTATGAAAACACCCCTTATATATATATAAACAAAAGAAATACCCGTCCCAAAAGTTATATCGGTAAATTTTTCGACACGGTTAAATCTTTGTTTCGAACCAATCGTTACCTTATAAAAAACCGCAAAAATATTGATGTATTGTTCCTGTACTCGCCCGATATACATTATTATATACATATATATATGCTCGCCCGCATACTTTCTATACCTGTGGTGATAGAGCAAACAGAACTTAAATCGTCGCAATATTGGCAATACAAAAAAAGTATGTTTTATTATTTGAATAAATTCGACGAAAGATTTTCTCATTTTTTTGCCAAACATATTACCGTAAATTCAACCCGCTTGCAGCAGTATTATATAAAAAGTTATGGAACTGAACGGGTACACCTCCTCTCCAATACCATTGATAGTTCTAGGTTTGCTCATATTATAATACCAACCAAAGGGTGTATTGGATATATAGGTTCGTTTGGGGTAAAGGATGGCTTGTTATTAATTATTGAAGCATTTGCAGAAGCAAAAAAAGAGCATGATTTTATCACTTTAAAATTGATGGGATATTGTGAAAACCAAAAAAACATTTTGGAGTTGATCAAAAAATTGGGAATTGAAAACAGTGTTGAATTAACAGGGCCGCTCCTATATAATGAGGTGCCCGCACAATTGCAAAATTGCGATTTACTATTGATGAACCGCATAGACAGTACGTATGCAAACTTTGGCTTTCCCAATAAATTGGGTGAATATATGGCTACTGGGAACCCCGTAATATCAACCGATGTAAGTGATGTGTCTTTATATTTTACACACGGGGAAGATTTATATATTATACCTCCCAATAATACAGCGGCACTAGCAATGGGAATTATAGAGCGATATGATGATGTGGATAAATTTGACCAAATGGGAATTAGCGGTAAACAAAAGGCATTGGCGTTGTTTGATTACAAATTGGTTTGCACAAAATTAGAATCTGTTCTCAAAAAAGCCCTTTAGCAGGCTTTCGACATTACTTTTGCCAAGTATTTATGAATTTTAGATCCGCTGTTACCAAACGAAAAAGTAAACTCCTATTATTGGTTTTACTAAGCATCACCCTACAATCTAACAAATCGGATGAGGGTATATTTCCCTTATCATCATTGTCTGGCTTGGATTTGAAGAAAGCAGGCCTCAAAATTTCGCCCAAAGAATTATATAATCCTGAAGGGGTTAGTTTAATTGATGCGGTGGTGAGATTGGGTGGCTGCACAGGTTCATTTGTATCGCCTGATGGGCTTATAATTACCAACCATCACTGTGCATTTGGTGCCACGGCTTCCATCAGCGATTCGGCCCACGATTATATTACCAATGGTTTTAAAGCGAGTACCCACGAAGATGAACGCTCTGTTGATTTGCCTGTAAAAATTACAGTTTCGTATAAAGATGTTTCAGCAGAAGTTTTGCAAGAAGCTAATAAAATAAGTGACCCTGTGGTACGCATCAAATCTATCAATGATAAAATTAAACAGATTGAGCAATCAGAACGTGAAAAAAACCCAGGCTTATTATGCGAAATGTCGGAGATGTTCACGGGCAAACAATATGTATTGTTCCGTTACAAAACAATAAAAGATGTGAGGTTGGTTTATGTGCCTCCCCGCAGTGTGGGTGAGTACGGTGGCGAAACGGATAACTGGGTATGGCCTCGCCACTCGGGCGATTTCTCGTTTGTGCGTGCTTATGTTGCTCCCGATGGAAGCCCGGCCGCATATTCTCCGAATAATGTTCCTTACAAACCTGCCAAACATTTTAAAATTAATGCAAGTTCGCTCAAAGAAGAAGATTTCGTATTTATACTCGGTTACCCAGGTCGCACTTTCAGGCACCAACCTTCGCAGTTTTTTGAATACCATCAGGATCATCAACTGCCTTTTATATCAAAAGTATATGATTGGCAAATTGCAAAAATGGAAGAACTAGGCAAAGGGAATAAAAACCTCGAACTTGTCTATAGCAGCCGTGTAAAACAATTGGCCAATGTAACCAAAAACTATAAAGGTAAAATGCAAGGGTTCAGACGTATCGGGCTTTTGCAAAATAAAATTGATGAAGAAACGGCTATGCAAACTTTTATAGAAAACGACGCATTGCTTACGGATCAGTATGGAACTTTATTGCGTGATATTGATAAAATATATATTGATAAAATAGCTGATGCCGATAAATATTTGTGGCTAACGCAATTGATGAATACACCGGGGATTTTTAAAGCTGCCATGGTGCTCAATAGATATAGAAAAGAGAACCAAGCCTTGATGAAAAATAAATGGGAAGAGTTGCTTGAATCGAATGCCAAAGTAATACGTGCTGAGATTAGAGATGCTTATGGCCAAAAGCATCCAGAGTTCGACAAAGGTTGGCTTACGATGATGTTTACCGATTGTGTAGACCGAAGGTTGATCAATATTTTTGCAGGAAATGGAGCGGTTATCAACGACCCCAATCCACGAAAAGCAATAGGTGATTTTGTAAGCCATATTATAAAAAACAGTTATCTGAACGACTCCAAAAAAATAGATACTTTATTGGCAACCAAACCTTCAAAAGTTTTCAAAAACTTCGACGATTTACAACGTATGTCTAAAGTAATATATGATTATTATATTGAATTGGATGCACGCAGAATAAAGCAGGACGCAGCTTTGAATCAGCTACTGTCGAAGTATGTGGAAATAAAAATGTATTGGAAAAAACAAAATTTTACGCCCGATGCCAATATAACTTTACGTTTTACTTATGGTTATGTGCGTGGCTACAAACCTAATGATGGTGAGTATAATAAGCCTTTTACTACATTGAAAGGTATTATAGAAAAATGCGATAACAATACTTTTGTTATGCCTGCTAGTTATCAGCAGTTATATGAACAAAAAGACTATGATAAATATATGGATATAAATCTCGGAGATTTGCCTGTAGATTTTTTATATAATTTAGATACAACTGGTGGCAATAGCGGAAGCCCTGTATTAAATGCCTATGGCGAATTAGTAGGTGTGAATTTCGACCGTGCATATACAGCTACCATTAATGATTATGCTTGGAACGAAAACTATAGCCGCTCCGTAGGATGTGATATTAGATATGTATGTTGGGTACTGAAAAAAGTGGCCAATGCAGATAATTTATTAAAAGAACTTGGACAATAAAAATGGTTAATTATTAATGGTAAATTATTAATGTTATATATCTAGTAAATGTATCCTGTAAAGTAAAAAAATCATTAAATCAAACCTCATTAAATCATTCAATGTTAATTGCTCCTTCCATACTAGCTGCTGATTTTGCAAACTTGCAAAAGGAAACAGAAATGCTCAATAATAGCACAGCCGACTGGATACATGTGGATGTGATGGACGGCATGTTTGTGCCCAATATATCATTTGGAATTCCGGTAATACAAGCGATAAAAAAGCATAGTAAAAAACCATTGGATGTGCATTTAATGATTGTAGATCCTGATAGATATTTGCAAGCTTTCAAAAATGCAGGAGCTGATAATTTATCGGTACATATAGAAGCTTGCCACCATTTGCACCGCACCATTCAAGGAATTAAAGAGTTGGGAATGAAGGCAGGCGTTGCTATTAATCCGCATACATCTATTCATGGATTATTTGATATTATAGCTGATATAGATTTGATATGTGTGATGAGTGTGAATCCAGGTTTTGGTGGGCAAAAATTTATTGAAAATACTTATGATAAAGTATCACGATTAAAAGATATGATTCTGCAAAAATCATCGAAAGCTATGATAGAAATTGATGGTGGAGTTAATATACAAAATGCTCCAAAACTTAGAGATGCTGGGGCAGATGTTTTAGTTGCAGGTAATTTCGTTTTCGCTTCCAGTAATCCTTTGCAGGTTATTGAGGAGTTGAAGGCCGTTTAAAACGTCATTCTGAGTCTCGTCAAAACAAGAGCTTGAAATTTTGACATATTACTTTGACGAGACTCAGAATCTGTTGAATTCGGAGATGTTATTTGCAGATTCTTCGCTCGAATTCCGATAAGTCGGGATCAGAATGACGTTATGAATGATGAAAAAAATTTCCATCAAACCATATAGCAAAGTATAGTAACTTTGCATCATATTATTTAACCAAAACATGAGTAACGAACCCCACAAAATTATTTTCTCGATGGCCAAGGTGAGCAAGACTTACCCGCCAAATAAACAAGTACTTAAAGATATATACTTATCATTTTTCTACGGAGCTAAAATTGGAGTTTTAGGACTCAATGGTTCGGGCAAATCGAGCTTGCTTAAAATTATTGCAGGCATTGATAAAAGCTATAATGGTGAGGTCGTGTTTAACCAAGATTTTAAAATTGGATATTTGGCCCAAGAACCAGAATTGGACGAAACCAAAACTGTGAAAGAAGTGGTGAGTGAAGGTGTTCAGCATATCATGGATATATTGAATGAGTATAATGAAATCAATGAAAAATTAGGAACTCCTGAAGTATATGAAAATGCGGATGTGATGGAAAAATTCCTGAACCGTCAGGGCGAATTGCAAGATAAAATTGATGCCACAGATGCTTGGGAACTTGATACAAAATTAGACAAAGCCATGGACGCACTTCGTTGCCCCGATGCCGATACACCTATAAAAGTATTATCGGGTGGAGAACGCCGCCGCGTTGCACTTTGCCGTTTGCTATTAAGTGAGCCTGATATATTATTATTGGATGAGCCTACCAACCATTTGGATGCAGAAAGTGTAGAATGGCTCGAAACATTTTTGAAAACATATAAAGGTACTGTTATAGCAGTAACGCACGATAGATATTTCTTAGATAATGTGGCGGGTTGGATATTAGAATTGGATAGGGGAGAAGGTATTCCATGGCAAGGCAATTATACAAGTTGGCTCGAGCAAAAAACCAAACGCATGGCTGCCGAAGAAAAAAGCGAAGGCAAACGCCAAAAATCATTAGAGCGTGAATTGGAATGGGTTCGTATGGCACCAAAAGCTCGCCATGCCAAGAGCAAAGCCCGTCTTGGAGCTTATGATAGAATGATGAGCGAAGAAGGAAAAGAGAAAGAACAAAAATTAGAATTATATATTCCACCAGGACCTCGTTTGGGCGATGTAGTTATTGAAGCACATGATGTGAGCAAAGCATTTGGCAGTAAATTACTATATGAAAATTTAAATATAAGTTTACCTCGTGGTGGTATCGTTGGTATTATAGGCCCCAATGGTGTAGGAAAAACTACTTTGTTCCGTATGATAATGGGGTTAGAACAACCCGATAGTGGCACGTTCAAAGTAGGGGAGACTGTAAAAATTTCTTATGTCGATCAAAGTCACGAAGCATTACTGCCAAACAAAACTGTATATGAAGTGGTGAGTGGCGGACTTGATAATTTGGTAGTAGGAAATGTGACGATGAATTCGAGAGCATATTTATCGAGATTCAATTTTAATGGCAATGACCAAAGCAAAATGGTGGGTGTATTATCAGGTGGTGAGCGTAACCGTTTGCACTTGGCTATGACATTGAAAGACGGAGGCAATGTATTACTATTAGACGAGCCTACAAATGATATAGATATTAATACACTTCGTGCACTGGAAGAAGGTATAGAAAACTTTGCAGGATGTGTGGTTATTATAAGTCACGACAGGTGGTTTATTGATAGAGTGGCCACACATATATTAGCTTTTGAAGGCAACTCACAAGTGCATTATTTCGAAGGCAATTATTCTGATTACGAAGAAAACAAAAAAGCAAGACTGGGTGATGTAACACCAAGAAGGACGAGATTTAAGGCGGTAGTATAACAGAATTACGAATTACGATTAAATGTATTATACAAATCGTAATTCGTAATTTGTAATTCGTAATTAAAAAATATATGAATCAATACGAAACATTACTCAAACATGTATATAATAACGGCACATTAAAAAGTGACCGAACTGGTACTGGAACGAAATCAGTTTTTGGATATCAGATGCGATTTAATTTGCAGGAAGGTTTCCCGATGGTGACTACCAAAAGAGTACATTTAAAATCTATTATACATGAATTATTATGGTTTTTGAAAGGTGAAACCAATACCAAATATTTAAAAGAAAACGGCGTAACAATATGGGACGAATGGGCTGACGAAAAAGGAGAGCTTGGCCCTGTATATGGCTACCAGTGGCGTAGTTGGCCTGCTCCCGATGGGAAACATATAGACCAAGTATCAGAAGTATTACAACAACTTAAAACAAATCCCGATAGCCGACGTATGATCGTGAGTGCATGGAATGTGGCTGATTTGCCACGTATGGCTTTGATGCCTTGTCATGCTTTTTTTCAGTTTTATGTAGCCGATGGAAAACTCAGTTGTCAATTATATCAACGCAGTGCCGATTTGTTTTTGGGCGTTCCATTTAATATAGCATCCTATGCTTTGCTTACTTTAATGGTAGCACAAGAGTGCAATTTACAACCAGGCGATTTTATACATACACTCGGCGATGCACATATATATAGTAATCATTTCGAGCAAGTGGAATTGCAATTGAGCCGTGAACCGCGTCCTTATCCAACAATGAAATTAAACCCCAACATAAAATCAGTTTTCGATTTTGTATATGATGATTTTACGTTGGAAAATTATGACCCGTGGCCTGCTATTAAAGGTAGGGTGGCGGTGTAGGTGTTATCTTTAATAACAAGTTTAGAGTATGAAAAAAATATTGCTGTATACCTACTTTATTTTTACATTATCGGCATAGTATTGTGGGGGCTAATACCTCTAAATAATTTCGGTGGCTATAAATTCATTCAAGTTGGATTGATTTTACAGTAAAAACCAAAAGCATTTAGGTTTTGTCATGCCGACGATAGGAGGCATCTATTTTTTTTATATGATGAGATGCCTCGTCCCTCGGCATGACAAAACTCCCAAAATCTTCCTTCTATGGCGAGTCCGCTGCTGGAAACTCTCAGCCGAAAATCGCAATTTGCGACATCAAGTTTTCGCATTCCACTATGAGTCTCTCTAAGAGGATTTATCAGGAGAGTCAGATGTGTAAAAAGTGAAAAAGATTTAAGAACAAGGAACAATGTCCCAGTAATTATCGGGCTTAGATTTTAGAAAATTTTAAAACTTCTTCATTCTTTCCGCCGCGGCGGACGTTAATCCTTGTTCATTATTATTCTTTTATTTTGACTCATAAAATCAGGCGAATGTCCCCATCCGCCGACGGCGAACCGAATCCTATTTCCCGAATCCCATCTTCTTCCTAAACCTTTGCCACCAAGTTAATTTCTTAATGTTTTTTTCTTTATCCTTGTCCACTACTTTGGGTTCTGGTTTATAATCGTAAAACTGTTCGCACTCTCCAGCCATTTTGCCATCTATTCGTATATATATTCCCTTTGCATCTTTTTTGAAATTGATGCCACCAATATTTACTGTTTCTTGTCCTATACCCGTGCTTTGCATACTATATATATCTTCTTCTATCGTATGTATAGAACCTCCTGTTTTTGCGGCCAAGTTTAGGTACATGGGATTGATGCCGTTTTGTGTGCCACATAATATAATTTTGATGGGCACTTTTATACTGTCACTTATGATATAGTCTCTCACACAAGCACTATTATCTGCAATCAAAATAAGCTCATTAAAATCGGGAAAAAATTGTATCGCTTTTATCATGGCTTCAATATCGTTCTCGGGAATATCGCCACCGCTCCCATTTTTCATTACCAAGCGGAATAGCTTAATTACATCGTCTAACCTATCAGCTTTTTCGTGATATATACCACCCGCATAGCCAAGCTTTTTCAAGTACTCGGGTTTGTTGTCGCCATCGTTGAAAAAAGAAAAATATCGAATCCCACTTTGGTTATAGTGCAAGCTATGCCATAGCACACATGATGCTCCATATTGATACATGCTACTGGTCCAGTCCATAACCACCAACGACTTACGCCATTCGGGATGACGGTCGAATATTTTATAAACAGTAGAATCGGTTATGCCGCCCTGTTCTTTTATAAATGCTTCCACATCTTTACGATAAGTCATTTGCAAGCGAGGGCTTACGGCAATTTGGCGTCTATGCTGCTCACGTTTTAGCTCTATAGTTTTTGAGTCAAATATTTTATAGGTAATTGTGATGCCATGCTTGTAGCTTTTTGCTTCTTTGGCATTTTTGCAACCAGTTTGGTAAACAATATGATAATTGATATGAGCATCATTTAGGTTGCTATCCAACCTAAACAGTTCCATTAAACGTTCGTTGAGCAAATAGTGGTAACCTATCGACCATTTATTTTTATCGAGCGGGTATCGGGTATAAACTAAGGTTATATCAGTTACATCCATCGAATCGTAGTCGGGACGCCAATAAGAAGGATTGCGTATGATAGCTGAAGCATAACCATTTTGAAGAAAAACAGTATTAGCCATTGCTGTTTCATATACAGGAATTTCTATGGTAGCGAAACGTGTTTCCACTGCTTCATCGTGGTTTTGTAGCAGACTAGGTTCAAATTTTTTAACAGTGAGTTGAGCTTGCAAACTATGCGTAAGCAAGAAACTAATAATTATATATAAGTATGTATTTTTCTTTGCCAAAAAATGATGATATGGTTACCTAAAAATCTTTCAAATATCAGTTATTCCAATCAAACCATAAAAAAATCAATTGCTTTTCTCACGCTACCATGTTTTTGGAGCAATCCAACTGCTTGTTTTTCATCAACTTCAAGTTGTTCCATAATCATACGCACACCACGGTCAATAAGTTTATTATTGGTCGGGGTCATATCCACCATTTTATTCCCTTTTACTCTTCCCATCTTTATCATCACCGAGGTGGTGAGTATATTAAGCACTAGCTTTTGTGCGGTACCTGCTTTCATTCGCGTTGAGCCAGTTACAAACTCAGGCCCTACCACTATTTCTACTGGGAATTTACAAACTTTAGCTATTGAACTTTCTGTATTACATACAATACAACCTGTGGAGATGCCTTTTGTATCGCACATTTGCAAGGCACCAAGCACATAAGGAGTAGAACCGCTAGCAGCAATACCTACTACGAAATCGCTTTCGGTTACATGGTATTCTTCCAAATCTTTCCATCCCTGTTCCATACTGTCTTCGGCAAATTCAACGGCTTTGCGGATGGCCTTGTCGCCACCTGCTATCATGCCTATTACCAATCCGTGGGGCACACCAAATGTTGGGGGGCATTCGCTGGCATCCAATATTCCCAATCGTCCGCTTGTACCTGCACCCAAATAAAATAAGCGACCACCGTTATTCAGTTTTTCATATACAGCATCAACCAATTTTCCTATGTGTGGCAAGGCTTTGCTCACTGCATTGGCCACGGTTTGGTCTTCGCGGTTTATGTTTGAAATAAGCTCCGCAGTGCTCATCGTTTCCAAATTATTGTAATTAGAATCAGATTCTGTAGTCTTTTGCATACAAGGGTTCAAAAGTTTTTAATGAAATTTGACTACAAGTCTACACTTTTGCAAGAATGAATGAAGAAGAAAATATTCCACAGCTTGAGCATAACAAAGACTACAGTAAAGCGGGAATGCGGTATTTGCTATATTTTGTGTTATTGGCTACAGGTGTTGGAATTGGAATTTTATTGAAACCAAAAGGATTTTCATCGAGGAAAAGTTATACATCAACAGAGGATGTTATCAACTTAATTAAAAATGCTTATGTAGATACCGTGAGCGAGGGCAAATTACAAAAGGCTGCGATTGAAGGCTTATTGCAGGAGCTCGATCCGCACTCTGTTTATATTCCCGCCGATGAGCTTTCGGCCCTAGAAGCCCCGCTTAACGGGAACTTTGAAGGTATAGGGGTCGAGTTTAATATATTGGATGATACTGTGATGGTGGTGAACGTGATTAATGGAGGGCCTAGTCAGCAAGCAGGCATTTTTGCAGATGATCGGATAGTGAGCGTGGATGGAAATAAAATAGCAGGTGTGAAAATAACCAACGACAAAGTGATGAAAACGCTTAAAGGGCCTAAGAATACCAAGGTCAAGATTGGAATTTTCCGTAGGTCAACAGGCAAAATTATATACTTCACCATCACCCGTGGCAAAATACCAATATACAGTGTGGATGCAGCTTACATGGTGGACAAAGCAACAGGTTATATAAAGATTAACCATTTTGGCTCCACTACTTATGAAGAGTTTTACAATAAATTGAAAGAGTTAGAAAATGATGGTTTAGAAAATTTGATTATAGACCTCAGAGGGAATGGCGGTGGTTATTTGGAGGCCGTTTGTCGTATTGCCGATGAGCTTTTAGATGACAATAAACTTATTATTTATACGAAAGGCGTACACCAAAAGCGTAAGGATTATAATGCCCGCACGAGTGGAATTTTTGAAAGCGGCAAACTAGTCATTTTGGTCGATGACCATTCAGCATCGGCAAGCGAAATACTCGCAGGGGCAGTGCAGGATTGGGATCGTGGACTTATAATTGGGCGACGCAGTTTTGGCAAAGGTTTGGTGCAAGAATCACTGAGTCTCGATGATGGTTCACAAATCAGATTAACTATTGCCAGATATTATACTCCATCGGGCAGATGTATACAGAAAAACTATGAGCCCAATGGTCACGCCGATTATGAAAACGAACTATATAGCCGCTATAAAGTTGACAGGATTTCAGATAGCATTCTAATGAGCAAAGCCCATAAATTTAAAACATCTAAGGGCCGAACAGTGGTGGATGGAATGGGCATTTCGCCAGATATATATATACCTGTAGACACCTCAAAAAACAGTGACTATTTAAGCCAGCTTTTGCAAAATGGATATATACAGCAGTACGTTTACCAGCTCACCGATGCGTATCCTGAATTGAAAAATATGAAAAACAAATCAAACCTTGATGTATGGTGGAATACACATCGCCAGAAACTTACTGAAGGGCTTACACAGTTTGCAAAAGGTAAAGGATTGCAGGTTGACAGGAACGGTTTTTCGAAGTCAATCTCTATTATAGAGCGTCAGTTAAAATCATATATTGCACGGAGAGCCTTGGGCGAAAATGAATTTATTAAAACGGCAAACGAAAACGATCCTTATATGAAGAAAGCACTGGAGTCGCTAAAATCCTATCCGCAAATATTAAATAAACAATAAGTTTATGCTTTATATATAATATATATATTACCCAATAACAAAAGACCAATATGAAAAAAGAAGTTATCATCACCAAACCATTGCCCCATGAATATCCAGAATGGTATGCTGCAGAAATAGCTGAGGTAAGTTATGATGAATTAATTCAAGGTTTTAAAGAATCGTTTTGCAAAACCTTTGATTTTTTATTAGATTTGGATGTAGAAATTTTAACTTATCGGTATGAGCCCGGCAAATGGACTATCAAAGAAATGTGGCAACACATTATAGATACTGAACGCATACTTTGTTACCGTGCATTACGATATGCCCGTGGCGATCAAAATGTATTACACCCATTCGACGAAAACGAGTTTGCAGCAGCAAGCAATGCACAAGATAGGAACTGGCGTAAAATGCTACAAGAATATACCGTAGTGCGAAATGGTTCTATTATGTTGTTCGAAAGTTTTGATGATGAAATGCTGGAGCGAATGGGCACGGCAGGCAAATCAAAAGCATCAGTACGAGCCCTAGGATTTCTAATATTGGGACACGAAATACATCATATCAATACCATTAATGAAAAGTATTTGAGTAGTTGGGAACCTGCTTAAATTAATTGCAAATTACGAATGTCAAATTACGAAAAGTTTTTGCCTCGTAATTCGTTCCGCCAGCGGCGAATCAAATTCGTAATTCTCCTTAGTATCTCAAAAAGCTATAATTCCCCACATTGCCATTTTGGTCAATGATTTTCATAGTAATACTTCCTGATGATTTTAAAATCGCATCTTCCAATTCGGTAGCGGTATTATAAGTTTTGCCATTGAACTTTAATATAATACTTCCATTTTGTAATCCCATTTGCTTAAGCGGGCCACCATTTATATTGTCAAGTTTAATCCCACCATCAATACTGTACTTTTCTTTTTCCTCAGCAGTTACTGGTGTTAAATCGGAATTGAGGGAATTGGAATGATACGTATTTTTATATAATATTTTATTGGTGCTTTCTTTACTGAACAATTTAATACTGGTGGTAGCTTGCACGCCTTTTCTCAAGTATATAATACTTAATACATCGCCAGGTCTGCGTAGGCTAATCTGTTCATCAAATACAGCTTTGCTTTCTATAGTTTTGCTGCCAGCTTTTATAATAATATCACCTTTTTGCAAGCCACCAATTTTAGCTGGGCCTTCATCCATTATACTATTTACATAAACCCCATTATTGCCTTTATAATCTATTTTTTCAGCAAGTTCTGCTTCTATATCTTTTACTTCCATTCCTGGATATCCGCGTTGTACTTCTCCAAATTTTTTCAGGTCATCCACTATTTTCGAAACCATATCAATCGGGATGGCAAAACCATAACCATTATATGATCCAGTATTTGATGCGATCGCAGTATTAATTCCAATCAAGTTGCCTTGCAGGTCTATCAAGGCCCCGCCCGAATTTCCAGGGTTAATTGCCGCATCAGTTTGTATAAAAGATTCGATGGGGAATTTGCTATTTACTACTCCTACATTACGACCTTTTGCACTTACGATACCTGCAGTAACGGTCGAAGTTAAATTGAACGGATTACCTACGGCCATTACCCAGTCGCCAACCAATAATTGCTCAGAATTCCCTATGGAAATAAACGGTAAATCGGTGGCTTGTATTTTTATCACAGCTAAATCTGTATTGGGGTCAGCACCTATTACACGGGCTTTGTAAGAGCGTTTGTTGCCATTGGTTATTACCTCTATTTGGTCGGCACCATCTATTACATGGTTATTCGTTACTATATAACCATCGGCTGAAAGTATCACTCCCGAACCTGAGGAAGCTGATGGCCCACGTTGCCCAAAAGGATCCCAACTAAAAAAATCGAAGAACGGGTCACGGCTCACGGCACGAGCCTCAGTTATTGTTTTAATAAATACCACGCAGGGCGTAGCTTTGGCCGATGCTCCCACAAACGAAGGCAGTGCTCCTGATACTGCGTAATTGGTGCGACTAATTACCGCAGGGTTTGCTTGCGATATTATATTGTTATTGTTCGATTTACTGAAATACATAAGAGCCATGCTACCTGCAAGGCCACTTAAAAGTCCGCATACAACGGATAAAGTAATAATTTTTTTGTAGTTCATAATGATTCTGATTTTTGTTTCAACGCACAAAATTAGGATTTTGTTATAATATAAAAGATTTTTTTTGTAGCTTTTTAAAAGTTTTAAACTTTCCCAATGCTTATGCCTAATTGTGAATTAACAAATTTTGCTCCATTACCGTTTTTACCTTTTGGAAAGTTTTAAACTTTCCAAAAGGTAAAAATAAACTTAGCTTTGCAATTCCAATGAAGACCCTATTATTATCATTACGTCTTATGGGCGAAGGCGTGTTATTCGCCTTCCAATCATTATGGCTCAATAAGCTGCGTTCCTTGCTATCGGTGTTGGGAATTACTATTGGTATATTTTGTATTATACTTGTTTTCACTATTACGGATTCGATGGTGAGCAATATAAAAACCAGTATACAAAGTTTGGGAAATGATGTAGTGTTTGTACAAAAATGGCCCTGGACTTTTGGGCCAGAATATCCTTGGTGGAAATATATGAATAGACCACAACCGCAAAAGGAAGATTTGGAAAAGTTAGACAGAAAAATTGGTCATATGGCCTATTCAGCTTTCACGGCAAACCTTGCCCCACGCACCCTTGAGTGGAATGCAAACTCGGCAGAAGGGGTAAGTATTACAGCAGTTTCCTATTCCTATAAAGAAGTAAAAAAACTAGAATTTCAGAATGGAAGATATTTCACGGAGTCCGAATCACGAGGTGGTAGAGCAGTGGCTTTGATTGGTTCAAATTTGGCCACTAGTTTATTTGGGGAAGGTGACCCTGTAGGGAAAATTATAGAAATGAAAGGACGCAAATTGCGTATTGCAGGGGTCTTCAAAAAGGAAGGGGAGAGTATGTTGGGCAATAGTTTGGATAACCAATTAATGGTACCAATGGAATATGCAATGGGTTTCGCCAATTTGAATCAGGACAATCGCAATCCCACTATTTTAGTAAAAGGTCGAGAAGGTGTTGGGCTCGACCAATTAGAAAACGAACTTCAAGGCGATATGCGGGCTATCCGACATTTGAAACCGCAAGACGATCCCAATTTTGCACTCAATAAAATAACTTTATTAACCACCACGCTCGAAGGTTTTTTTGCAGCACTTACTATGGCAGGTTGGCTTATCGGAGGTTTATCCATTTTAGTGGGAGGTTTTGGAATTGCCAATATTATGTTCGTATCAGTTAAAGAAAGGACCAATCAAATTGGTATACAAAAATCCTTGGGAGCAAAAAATAGTTTTATATTATTACAATTTTTATCTGAGTCGGTTGTGCTGAGTTTGTTGGGTGGACTTATTGGTATCTTCTTGGTTTGGTTACTCACACTTGCCTTTAAAAATGTGATGCCATTTGAAGTAACATTGGGCTTGAATAATATATTAACAGGTACTTTTGTTTCTATTATAATAGGAGTTGTATTTGGTATTATACCAGCTTATAATGGCTCGCGATTAGATCCCGCAGAAGCAATAAGAACGGGAATATGATACTATTTTATATTTTACAATTTTCATTTTTCATTTTTTTACATTATCATATATATGAATTCAATTGAACAGAAATTAGAAGCATTTAAACGCATACTTATTATCATGGATGAATTGCGTGAGCAATGCCCTTGGGACAAGGAACAAACCTTTGAAAGCTTACGTACGAATACCATAGAGGAGACTTATGAATTGTGCGATGCTATTATGGCTGGAGATATGAAGGAAATGAAAAAAGAACTCGGAGATTTATTACTACATATAGTTTTTTATAGCAGAATTGCTAGCGAAACTAAAGAGTTTGATATTGCTGATGTAATACATTCTTTATGCGAAAAATTAATTAATCGGCACCCACATATATATGGAAATGTGCAAGCTGATGATGCAGAACAAGTGAAACAAAACTGGGAACAAATTAAATTAAAAGAAGGAAATAAATCTGTATTGGGCGGTGTTCCAAATTCGTTGCCATCCTTGGTAAAAGCTTATCGCATGCAAGAGAAAGCTGCTAGTGTGGGTTTTGATTGGGATACCAAAGAACAAGTATGGGCCAAGGTGGATGAAGAATTAATTGAGTTGAAACACGAACTCGATAATGATAGTGCGATGGAAAAAAAAGAAGATGAGTTTGGCGATTTATTATTTGCATTAATTAATTATGGCCGTCACGCTGGCATCAATGCCGATAATGCTTTGGAGCGTACCAATCAAAAATTCAAAACACGATTTCATTATATAGAAGATCGAGCCAAAGCAGAAAATATAAACTTGAATGATGCAGGATTGGAATTGATGGATAGCTGGTGGAATGAGGCGAAGGGGAGGATTTGATAACGCTGCCAAGGCTTGTGCGTACGCGGAGTTGTCAAATCTGCATTGGAAATAAATTCAATATCGAAAAAGGATTAACGTCCGCCGCGGCGGAATGATTTTCAATACAATGAAACAAAATAAAATTCTATTTATAATTTTACTTGGTCTAGGATTAATACAGAAACTCAATATATAATAGTCCAAAAAAAAGTGGACTAGTCCCCCCGCATCCCGATAATTATCGGGATTAAGCGGGGCTTTCGGGATGTAGTTCGGCATTACCACCGAAACTCAATATATAATAGTCCAAAAGAAAGGGAC
>JAWXAU010000049.1 GCA_034439655.1 Bacteroidota bacterium
AAATATAATAGGGGTAACAGGATACCCAAATGTGCGGTATGAACCTTCTGGTCCTTTTAATTTACGGTAACGTATAATAAATACCCCCAATACCGTAAGGAATGTAAATAACTGCAAAGTGAATCCAACATATATTAATAATTGATCGAATGAAGCAGTTAAAATTAGTATTACAGAAACTACACTTTGACCAATTACTGCACGTGCAGGAATTCCTACTTTAGTAGTGTGCGAAAAGAAACTCAATAATTTTATATCTTGTCCCATAGCTGCTAATACCCGAGGACCGGCAATAATCATTGCACTAATGGTACTTACCAATAATATCGCTATAATAAGTGCCATGGTATTTGCACCTCCTTGCCCGAATATATAATCAGCCGAAAAATATCCAACCTCTAATGGTTTACCAAAATCTTTGGCTTGTTCTGCTGCTAAAGTATCCAAAGGGATAGTATATAAAAATACATAATTAATTAAGAAGTATAAAAACATGACCAATAAAGTACCTCCTACCAATGAAGCAGGTAAACTACGTTTGGGATTTTTTATTTCACCAGCCAGATAAGCCGCTGCGTTCCAACCACTATAAGCATAGGCCACATATACTAAGCTTACAGCAAATGCACTGCTAAAAACTAAGTCCCAAGTATGATCTGTAATTTGCAAATTCATAGGTTGGTGTTCACCCATTGTAAAACCACATATAATAAATACTATAACAAGGATGACCTTACCTGTGCTGAATATATTTTGAAATTTGAAACCTGATAAAGTACTCGCATGTATTGCTGTGATAATACTTACTACAGTAATTGCTGTGAACTGGGTATGCAAGGTGGGAAATACTTTATGCAGATACGCAGCCATAGCCACCGATGCAGCCGCAACCGGAGCTGCAAATGCAACAGTGCTACTTACCCAACCTGATAAAAACCCCACAAATGGATGAAACAATTTTGTTAAATATTGGTACTCTCCGCCAGACTTTGGAAACACAGTTCCAATCTCGCCATAGGTAAGTGCTCCACATAAAGCTATAATGCCACCCACTACCCATAATATGAGCAAGGCGGGAATATCTTTAATATCCTGAACTTGATAACCCAAACTGGTAAATACCCCTACTCCTATAATATTGGCTACCACAATGGCAATGGCTGAGTACAAACTCACATGTCTTTTTTCTGTTTGCATAAATGTATTATAATAGAATGCAAAGATGCATACTTGGTTTTTGTTGCTTGAAAAAAGTTTTCAACTATAATGTATGTAGTATAGCTTCGGAAACAATGTTGGTTGGTGAGGACACCAACCAAGGACAACGACTTTGGAACATTACTGGTTGGTGATTCCGATGCTTCGGAATAGCCAAGAACAACAAAAGGCAGTGCTAAAAGGACATAAAAAAACCGCAACTGTATAGCTGCGGTTTTTTAAAATATTATATATTTTATCAATCGAACGACTGCCCGTCACGTTCAGCAATTTTTACCATCTTTTGGTAATCTCCTGGGGTAACATCGTTGTAGAAGAAATGCACGGGGTTAATTTTTTGTCCGTTTTTAATTACTTCATAATGTATATGTGGGCCTGTCGATTTGCCTGTAGAACCTACATAGCCAATCACATCGCCGCGTCGTACTTTTTGACCAGGTCGCACACTAAGCTTGCACATGTGGCCATATAATGTTTGGTAACCGAAGCCGTGGTTAATTACTACTTTAATTCCATAACCATCGCCACCGATTCCTGCTTCTGCCACATAACCATTTCCTGTAGCATGAATCTCTTTACCAAATGATGCGGTAAAGTCGATACCTGTGTGCATTTTGGTGGATTTGTAAATGGGATCCATACGATAACCAAAACCTGAAGCTATCATGCGTAAATCGTTATTGGCAATAGGTTGAATAGCGGGTATACAAGAAAGCATTTCCGATTTTTGGCTCGCCGATTTTATCAGTTCGTCAAACGAAGTTGATTGTATTTGAACTTGACTACGCAACCTGTCGATACGCTCAGTTAGTTCCACAACAGCATCACTGTTTCTAAAACCTAATAATGTTTTGTATTTGTCTACACCACCAGTACCTGCATTAAATTGCTCATCGGTTATTTGATCTTTCTCGTAAGTGGCACGGTATACTTGGTTGTCCTTACTATGCAAATCGGCAAGCTGCCCAGCAATTTGGTCAACTTTATTATTCATATCGCCAAGTTGTCCCTTTAAGAAGGCATTGTCTTGCTTCAGCGATTTTTCCTCTGGCGAATCAACAAAAAACTCAAACACGAAGAAGAAAATTACGCCCATCACGAACGACGAACTAAGGAAACCGAAAATTTGAAACAACCTTTTACGAAGGCTGATTTGTACCATCTCAAACTTGAGCTTGTGCGGGTTATATACCCATTTTGCTTTCTTGAAATTAACTTTCATTGTTAGAAATTAATGTTTAGATAAGTACAATTTGTTAGCATAGGCATTTTTAAGACTTTGCAAATATAACTCACTATTTCCCATATTCCAAACTTCGGGGGAAAACATTTTGGGCTTATTCTCAAATAATCAAGTGCGAAGTTGGCTTTAACAATATTAAACTACCGTGAACCCCTTTGCTCAGCTTTATCCCAATTCCCCTGATATTTCGGATCGAATCTTATGGGAGAAATATAATGCAAGGTGAGCATCCTGGAAAATCGCAATGATAGCGGAGAGAGCAATAGCATACAAGCAATTATAACTGTTGCATACACCCACAGAGCGGGATCATGAAGTATTTTGTAAGTGATCAAACCCATTACCAAGGTAATCCCCGATGATAATCCATAGCTGATGTACATGGCACTATAAAAGTAACCTGGCTCTATTTCAAAATGAAGTCCGCATACCGGACAATCATCATACATCACATTGAACTTGCTTATTTTAGTGATCGGGTATTTGAACACATCCCCTCTGCGACAACGTGGGCATTTGCCTTTGATAATAGCTTCGAATCTTGATTTTACGGGTTCATTGGACATTTGCGGAAGCTTGTTTTTTACGATAATTTAAGTACCAAAGGATACCTACCACAATAGCTGCCAAATATGGCACTATCAACATATACTCAATGCCTGCATTCAAGCCTTTGCCAATATTGCTACCACCTTCGCTGGCAGTTTTTGCATTGGCTTTGCACATACTGCATTGGGCAAATATTTCTCCTGCTGAAGTCAACAAAAAGAATAAGAATATGATATATTTCTTCACTATATATATTGTTTAATTATCTAACAATTCCGTCAACAATTTGTTTGTAAGCTTTGGGTCAGCCTTGCCTTGGCTGCGTTTCATTACTTCACCTACAAACAATCCTATCAGATTTTTTTTGCCCGCTTTATATTCTATAATTTTATCGGGCCATGCTGCAAGCACGGCTTCTACCAATGGTTTTATAGAACTTTCGTCGCTCTCTTGTATTAAATTTAATTCTTGAGCAAGTGTTGCCGCACTACTGTTTGGCTTGTTACAAAAAGCAGGAAATAATACCTGTGATGCTGCGGAATTGCTCAATTTTCCTTCATCAATCAATATAATAATTTCTGCTATTTGTTCCGATTTTAAGGGGAAATCTTTCAGCTCAACTGCTTGCTGATTCATATAGTTTTTCACTGCTCCCATTAACCAATTTGCAGCAGCTTTATAATTGGGAGTATGCTTGCAAATTTCTAAAAAATAGTACGCGGTTTCTTTCAGTTCCGTTATTACTTGTGCATCATAAGTTGTTATATTATACTCTTCAACTAGGCGTGTAGCAAGCTGTACAGGCAGTTCGGGCATTTGTTCTTTGATGCGTGCCACCCAATCTCTACCCACAAACAAAGGTGGCAAATCAGGCTCAGGAAAATAACGATAATCATTTGCGGCCTCTTTGCTACGCATCGATATTGTTAAATTTTTCTGTGCATCGAAAGTGCGTGTATCTGATATGATAGTTTCGCCTTGTTCTATTAAATCTATTTGTCTTTTAATTTCAAAATCGATGGCACGTTGCACATTACGCATCGAGTTCATATTTTTAACTTCTACTTTGGTTCCAAATTTTTCTACACCTTTTATTCTAACAGAAATATTGGCATCGCAACGCAAAGAACCTTCTTCCATATTTCCATCAGATATATCTAAATAACGAACCATTTGTCTGATCAAACTTATATATGCATAAGCTTCTTCGCCTGTTCTAAAATCGGGTTTGGTAACAATCTCCATCAGTGGTGTTCCTGCACGGTTGTAGTCGATTAGCGAATCATATACATCTTGGTCGTGCATACTTTTACCTGAATCTTCCTCCATGTGTATCCGCTCAATGCCTATGTGTGTGGTAACTCCATCTTTGGTGGTAATATCCAAATGCCCCTCATAACAGATAGGAGTTTTGTCCTGTGTTATTTGATAACCTTTTGGCAAGTCGGCATAGAAATAATTTTTGCGTGCATACTGGTTCACCTCCCTAATTTGGCAATTGCAAGCCAATCCCATTTTTATGGTTAAATCAACTGCTGCTTTATTATGAAAAGGCAAAGTGCCTGGGTGACCTAAACTTATCACACCCACTTGTGTATTGGGCAATGCTCCATATTCAATAGGGTCACTACAAAAAGCTTTGCTCTGTGTAAGCAACTGGCTGTGAACCTCAAGCCCTATTACTGCTTCGTATTTATCGTAAATGCTTTCTTCCATTTTTAAGTGGTGCAAAGATAAGTGTGGAACTGAGTATAGATGAAAGACAAAAGAAGAAAGATGTTCGATGCAGTCAGGTTGTGGTTGGCGATTCGCCGTGGCGAACTCAACCACAGGCATTGCAGACTATGGATAAAAGACGAAAGTATAAAGATATATAGGAAGTCTACTCAGGTTGTGGTTGGCGATTCGCCGTGGCGAACCCAACCAAAGGCATGAATATTACTCAATTAATACTACAAAAATTATTTCACCTTTTGTTCGACTTTAATGCAATATATTTGCCGAATAAACCGCAACTTTGTTTCGCCTATACATCCAAAAATCGAAGGATTTGCGAAAGTTTGTTTCGGTTACATACAAGTTTAAATCAACAAAATCTGGTCTGCGAAAGCCAAAGGGCTGACCACCCAATGTGACAAAATAAAAAGTGGAATCCAGAAACCATTACAAAAACGGGGCGAAACCGAAAAGCCATAAGAGTAGGAAGTTAATCACAAATAAAAAATGTTTCATAAATTTAACTTAACTGACAAGTTGCTTTTTATAGCGGCGATACTTTCGCTGATTTTTTCAGAGATTTTATTTTTTAATGGTCACGAAAACCAAGCGATTTTTATCGGCCTTTGGGTGCCCTCAATACTATGTTTTGGAATATACTTACATCAAATAAATAAAAATAAAAATGATTGATTTTATACCATATTTTGCAGGAATAATTACTTTATTGTTTGGTGCTGGCTTTGCCTATGCTATAACCTATAATAGTAAAAAAGGTAAGTAAAGTAAATAAAAATAGCACCATAAGTGGTTCTAGGCTTCTTGGTTGGCAAGTGGTCCATATGGAGCTAATTGCTAAATTTAATTTAGTGCTATGTATCAGAGTTAGTTTTAAGTACCCACCACAAAGCGGAGGAAAATATTGCACTCAAACACGCTAACAATATGAAAAAAACAATACTATATATTTTTGTTTTCCTAGCCATCAATAGCCAAGTTTAAACAGAAGAAAAAATATCAGATTCTGACTTAAGCAGTATGGTTTCAATAAAAAAAAAGAATTTAATGATAGATTACCTGAAATAAAATTGCCTCTATAATTTACCTGCGGATTTGAAAAATTGGGATTACCAGATAGCTTAAAGCTGCCGCTAGTCCTTTTATACCGAAACTTAATATATAATAGTCCAAAAGAAAGGGACTAATCCCCCTACATCCCGATAATTATCGGAATTAAGCGGGGCTTTCGGGATGTAGTTCGTCATTAGCCTTCTAAAAACTAAATCCGCCACAGGCGGAGAACTATTTTAGTTTAAGAATTGGAATAAGATATATACAAGAATTGCTTGGGCACAATAGCAGCAAGACTACAGAGATATAAACGCATGTTAGCACGAAAAATTTACAGAATATGAAAAGTCCATTTGATGATTTATAGAAAATTCAATTAATTCTTCAAGCGAGATCAATTAAAGTAAAATAAAAAGTAAAAATATGATCAATTTTTATTATTATTGCAAAGTAAAAAAGGAACATCTATAGCTCCAAGCGAACCGAATAAGCAGATTGGGGTGGTTTTATGGCTCCAATATACAAGTTATCGGGCAAGTTTAAAAAACGACATTGCGGTCAAAATTAAGGCTGACCACCTATTGTGACAAAAAAATTAAAACAGTAGAGCCAGAAACTACTTAAAAAAACGGGGCGACACCGAAAAGCCAAACGATTAGGAAATAAATAAAATAAAATAAAATGTACAAATTAATTTTAAACAGAGCACAGGATGCGTCATTAGGTTTTGACATGTATTCTTATGCATTAAGTAAAATTGTGAACCGTCTCCCATCTCAAAATTTTAAAGACTTCTTTAATTCATTTTCTGATGCAGTTTCACATTTCGGAGAACAAGAACTTTATGCCAGGGCTGCAGAAAGATCAACCATTCTGAAGATTAACCCAGAATTGAGTAAGTATAACGGAGAAAGAGCCGATAGGTTTAAATTACAAGGTCAGGAGGCATTAACTCAATCATTAAATGCGCTAAAAGGGCTGAGGGAAGAATCAATGAAGGAAGAACAGACAAGAAACAAGGTAGGGGATTTTAAGGTACTGCAAAATGATTATGTACAAATGATTGTTGCATATGAGATTAAACCTTCAGACGTAGAAAAGCTCGACAAAACATTAACTGAAGTTTTAGAAGTTGCAAAGACTAACGGTGAAAAAGGGCTTTTTGACTATATCGAAAAGAAAATCAATGAACTATCGAAATTAAGAAACAATAAAGATAGAGGTGCTATTGATAATATTCCCTATTGGAAACTTGTTGCTATAGCAGTTTTTATTGGTGTTACCGTTTGGTTGGTATGGAGATGTGTCGTAAAAGGAAAAAATTGCAGTCAATTATCGAGCGTTATCAGTGCATTAGGAAAAACACTGATTGGACTGCTTCAGCAGTTTTGTTAGTGGTTAAGATAGGAAACAATCCGCCATTGCAAGCTTACAATTTGTGATAACCTGCCGATAATCCCGAAGCTAATTAATTTAAAAACGGTGGCACATAACGCCACCGTTTATTAATCTTTAGCGGTAACTTTTAAAAGACGCAACCTATGTTTCAAAACATAAGCGGCACAATAGCATTTTGCTCATTTATTGTAGCGACATTTTCTTTCGCATTAACAGTGACAATGATTTTGCAGACACGAAAACATAATAGATTGACAGTAAAACTAAACTTTAAGTTAGTGCTTTATGACTTTGAAAACCACATTATGGACGACCAGCATTTAACGACAGAGAGTAAACCAGCCCATAACAGCACCTACAATAAATTGGCGGTTCAGTGCTTCGTATGACAGTTTTGTGGTTCAACAAACATTCGTTCTTCGTATGAACATTTGTGGTGAAAATCGCCAACTTCTTGTAGCTGCCAACCGTTATAGCCAATGCTAATAGACCCCTGGACAAACTAAATAAATCATATAAAATAATGACAAATGATATTGGCAAATCGCATACGGAAAATCAGAGAAGCTAAGAAGTTGACACAAGACGAAGTTGCTTTTAGATGTAACATTTCGGCCTCGGCTTATGGTCAAATTGAACGTAAAGCACAAAATTCAAGATATTTCACACTTTCCAAAATTGCTGATGCTCTTGGTGTATCGTTGTTATTTTTACTTGATGTTGACAACCCAGAAGTGTTCGAGCAAAAAAACAAGTTATAACTTGTTGTGTAGGCTAACTGACTTCTTCACATTTGCAAGTAAAAAACCATTTATATGAGAAACGAAATTTTAAACAGGGAGCAAAATGCCTCACTTGACTTTCATGTTTGTACTCTCAATATCCTAAGTTTCTTTAAAAAAATAACCATTTTAATACATTAACATATGATCCCAGAAATCAGTATCATCAACTCAAGTTTGAACCAGATTGAATCAAACTTTGGAATAATTTTTAACAGAAACACGGCTGTAGTCACATCTCATCAAGACCAATTAAGCGACACTTGGAAGTTTGTACATTTATTGGTAGATACTTGGGTTACGCCTGAAATAGCTCCAAATAAGCACATTATTTCTTGCATAAGTATTATCAAGCCCGACAACTCTGTGGGAGGTACTTTCCCCAACGTACTTGTAAGTAATGGCAATACGTACACTGATGTAGAGATAATTGACTCCTCTATGATTATTTTGGGTACTTACCCATGCTTGTTAAATGAACCTAAGCCTCTCGACCCTGAACCTGAGGTACTTTTTATCTTGCCATCAATCCATATCGAAAGTGTTACTAAAGACGCACAAGGTAATATTACGGTTAAAGGTGCAGTAGACATTCATTTCAATTTTATCACATGGGATTTGTATCACTTTGAACAAACTTTCCATTTATAATTTTTGAAGATTAACTGTAAACTCTAAAATATTGTTAGACCAATATTACTGATATGCTCATAAAATCACTAGTTTATGTATTGATTTTCGGCTTTTTTATTTCGAGTTGCCATACTCAGAAAAAACGTATGCCAATGCCTAAAAACATGAAGCAAATTAAGCAAGTGATGCCATACGTGCAAAATAAAATAAAGACGGAATATCGGTTAAAGAAATTTAATCTTTATGTTTATAACTCCGTTAACATTCGTGCAATGATTGCCGATGAAGATTTTATTTTCAACTGTTCGACTGTAAATTGTGACTCTGTTTGTAAGGTTCTGGCTCAAAAAATTAAAGAATACTCTAAAGAAAAGTCAGAAAATTTTATAGATGGTTACAATGAAATAGTTATTACTCTTGCTAGGAAAGGTGATCATATAATTAAAGGAAGTACCATTGATACAAACTATAAGTATAAGATTACTGATTTGTAGCGGATTTAATATATCAATTTTTGCATTTCCAAACTGTTATTGATGATGAAATTGAATTTACTAATTGGCAAAATAAAACTTATGAGTTTAGGATTTGCTAGATATTGGCTATTCAGTATTAAACAACTAATTCGGCACATAAGTTGATTTTATGATTTAACCGTTTCAGTTATTTTTCTTTAGAATCCCATATAAAACGATAAAGCACTGGCTATAACCGCACATTTGCAATAGGCGGGGTTTCGTTCTCCGCAGACAGTTTTGTACGAACCGAAAGTTTTGTGCTCCGAATAAACATTTGTGGTGAAAAGCCCGCCCATCGCAAATCTGCAAACCGTTAGCAGCAAATTTAAAAGACAACCTAGGAAAGATGAAATATGATTTAGACAGATTTAAGACCGCTCAAGATAGCTGCTACAGGCAAGTCTTGGAAGAAATGAAAAATGGAAAAAAAGTGAGCCATTGGATGTGGTTTATATTTCCGCAAATATCAGGATTAGGTAAATCTGGGCCTGCAAAAAAATATGAGATTGCCAACATAGAAGAAGCTGAATACTATTTGATGGATGAATTGCTTTCAAAAAGACTACTTGAACTAACTGGAATTTTAGCATACGAAGTTGAAGGAAGGACTGCCGAGCAAATATTTGGATTTCCTGATTACCTTAAATTTCACTCAGCAATGACACTTTTTTATTCAGTAGTAATAACGAACAGACAATTTGAAAATAATAGCGACTTTTTATGCTTTGAAAATGCAATTCGAAAATACTATGAGGGAAAACTTGACACTTCCACTTTGGAAATATTAAAGACTACAACACTTTTTACCAACGAAACTCCATATCAATTCGCATCCATTTCAGTTGACCAAGAAGACTTCAATTTCAGACTAGAATACGTAAATATTCAACCTGCAGACAAATGGAAACCACCAGTAGGGACTTTATTAATTCAAAGCAAAGACGAAGACAGAATTGCCTCAATTGAAAATGCAATGGGACCTCTTTGTTGGAGTAGCAATAAAAAAATAGTGGTTTTGCCAATCTGTAAGATGCATTGGCTTAAAGGGTTCCAACAGAAATTTGCAATAATCAATTTAGACAAAAGGACAATCACAAACCTTAAACAAGTTCATAAAGGAGAACCACGAATTATTAACAAAGTTGAAGACGAAAATTTTTATTTTAAACATTTTAATGCTAATAAAAAGATTGTAGAAGGAGTTGTAAACTTTACAAAAAGTGAAATTGAAGAAACAAGAGATTTTAGCTGATAAAAACCAATAATATGCTAGCAGAACAACAATTGACAGAAGCCCATAAACTAATACAAAACGGTTTGTATTCAGACAGTATAAAGATTTTAAGAGAACTAGCAACAAGTTACCAAGATTTTAATATTTCTTATTTACTAGGTGTTGCTTATCAAAAGACTGACAATTTTATCGAAGCCGAAAAGTTCTACAATGACGCTATTAAACTAAAACAAGACCACTTCGATGCATACCTTGGACTTGGAATAACCTATCAAAAACAAGGAAAATTTAATGAAGCAATAAATTCAATTGAAAACGCTATTGAAATTAATAAATATTTTGATGATGCTTACAATAGTTTAGGCTTTACATACAAGCTGAACGGAGATTTCAATAAAGCAATTGAAATATACAAATTGGGTATTGATGTTCTATTTGACAATGTTTACAACTTCATCAATAAAAATATTGAGTTCATTGATGAAAAAACTGTGGCAAATAAATTTAATGCAGACATTTGGTTTGAAACAGCATCAAAAATAATTGCTCAAAGTGCTGGTGCTGATGGAATTGAAAAGTTGCGTTTCCCAACTTCTGAGACTGTTGAGAATTTGAGAAAGAACAATCCGTATGGAGATAAATTGTACGTTGACGATGGGAACACAAGGTCAATCTTACCCAATATGCTTAATAATTTTGCCGACAAACTTTCTTGGAATATTCGCTACGCAAACTTTTTAAACAACATTGGTGTGATATTTTTAGAGTTAGATGACAGAAAGATGGCGAGACAATATTTCATAGAAGCAATTACTTTTACACCAGAAGGTATTGATTTCCCTAATCCTATAAATAATTTAGAACACACAGAAGAATGAAAAAAACAGCTTGTAACAGCACCTACAAGAAATTGGCAGTTCAGTGGTTAAATGAAGCATTGTGTCCCGCCTTGCGGGATTTTGTGGTGGCAGACAATTTTGTGCTTCGAAATCGCCAACTTCTTGTAGCTGCAAAACCGTTATAGCCAATGGTAGGACGACCGTTACAATGACAAACAACCGACCTAAAATTTAAACAGTAAAACAACGACAAACCATTTTGACAGGTGACCAAAAACATACAGACCATATTGCAACGGGACAGCGAGTAAACCGACACTTAAGCCGAATCTATGTTTTTTATTTTTTTTCCTCCGCACTTTTTTAAAAACAATTTTAGCCAGCCGCACAAACGGCACATTCGGTTTTGCCACAGCCACACAAACCGACACACAGGCAAAACCAAAAGAGCCGTTTTTTAGCCAACGCACCGACAATAATTCGTATTTTGCACAAATGAATTTGAATAATTAAATGATTGATAAAAAGACGCTTTCTGAACGTGATATATGCACAAAGTTTATTACTCCTGCGGTTGAGAAATCGGGTTGGAATAGGCTGACACAGCTATTAGAAGAAGTTTCGTTCACAGATGGAAAAATATATGTTAGAGGTAAACTGACAGCAAGAGGAAATCAAAAACGTGCCGACTACATTTTATATTACAAGCCGAATATTCCAATTGCAATCATTGAAGCAAAAGACAACAAACATTCTGTTCGTTCTGGTATTCAACAAGCTTTGGACTATGCTCAAATACTTGACATTCCTTGTGTTTTTAGTAGCAACGGTGACGGTTTTTTGTTTCACGACCGAACCGCAACAGACGGAAACATTGAAACGGAAATTGGCTTAGACGACTTCCCTACTCCCGAACAACTTTGGGAGAAATACAAAAAATACAAAGGTATTACAACACCAGCGGCTGAAAAGATTGCTTCGCAAGATTATTACTTTGACGGCACAAGCCGAAAACCAAGATACTATCAGCAAATTGCAGTAAACAGAACTGTTGAAGCCATTGCCAACGGACAAAACCGAATTATTTTGGTAATGGCAACAGGTACAGGAAAAACCTATACCGCTTTTCAAATCATTCACCGACTTTGGAAAAGCGGAGCAAAAAAACGAATACTTTTTTTAGCAGACCGAAACGCTTTAATTGACCAAACCCGAAGAGGAGATTTTAAACACTTTAAAGATAAAATGACGGTGGTAAAACACCGACAAATTGATAAAAGCTATGAAATTTATTTGGCTTTGTATCAAGGTTTATCAGGCACTGACGAAGATGCAAATGTGTACAAACAATTTTCGCCTGACTTTTTCGACTTGATTGTAATTGACGAGTGCCACAGAGGAAGTGCGAAAGAAGATAGCAGTTGGAGAGAAATTTTATCCTACTTCAAAAATGCTACGCATATTGGTTTGACAGCTACACCAAAGGAAACCAAAGAAACAAGCAATACCGAATATTTTGGCGACCCTGTTTATACTTATTCTTTAAAACAAGGTATTGACGATGGTTTCCTTGCTCCTTATCGTGTAGTAAGAATTGGTTTAAATGTAGATGCCGAAGGTTGGCGACCCAACCAAGGGAAAACCGATAAAGACGGAAATCAAATTGAAGACCGCATTTATAA
>JAWXAU010000050.1 GCA_034439655.1 Bacteroidota bacterium
CTATTATAGGGTTACTCATTTCTGTAGCGGGTGCTTTGCTCATGTTACCTGCAGTAGAATTAGGTTCTTTCCCATTTATATTGACTTCATTTTTTGTAATCGGACTTGGGTTTTCATTACAGCAAATAGCTGCACAACCTTTTGTGGTAGCTCTTGGTACGCCTCAGAGTGGTTCGCACCGATTAAATCTTGCTGGAGGAATTAATTCTGTTGGGACTTTGCTCGGCCCTATTATCGTAAGTATTATATTGTTTGGTTCTGTCAGTGGCACTGCTGCTTCTAATGTGAGCCCATCGGCCATCAAAGAATTATATATAATACTCACAGGTGTTTTTTTATTGGCTGCAATATTATTAGCAATTGCCAAATTGCCGCATGTAACAAGCGAAGAAGCCTTTGAGCCTGGCATGGGAGCATTAAAATTTCCACAGATGAAATGGGGTATGCTCGCTATATTTACCTATGTAGGAGTTGAAGTAACGATACAAAGTAATATGGGTGAATTATTAAAACAACCCGCATTTGGTAGTTTGGAATCGTCGCAAATAGATAGATATATATCCTTATACTGGGGTAGCCTGATGATTGGCCGCTGGACAGGTGCCATCGGTGCTTTTAATCTTTCTAAAACTGTAAGAAAAATACTCACTGTTATTATACCTTTTATCGCATTTGCTATTATACTTTTTGTAAACAATTTAAAAGGGAATGAAGTAGCAGATTTATATATATATGCAATTGCGGTTTCAGTTTTGGTAATCGGATTTTTAATGGCGAACGAAAAACCTGCACGCACTTTAATGATATTTGGTATTATAGGAATGGTTGCTATGCTAACGGGTTTATTTGCTACCGGACAAACAGCTTTATTCGCATTTGTGAGTGGCGGACTTTGCTGCTCCATTATGTGGCCCTGTATATTTGCGATGTCTATTACAGGCTTGGGAAAGCATACCGGACAAGGTGCCGCATTTTTAATTATGATGATTTTAGGCGGTGCTATTATACCGCCATTGCAAGGAAAATTGGCTGATGAGTTTGGTATATTAACGTCGTATTGGTTGCCCGTATTATGCTTTGCGTATTTAGCATTCTTCGCTTTTAAAGTAAAGAGTATATTAACAAAACAAAACTTAAATCCAGACAAATAAATCATTTACATTTTATAGTTAATATTTGTATTTTTCAAAAATATATAATTGTAAAATAGGCCATCTATAATAACAATTCGAAACTCAAATAAATACAGATGAAACAATATAATGTAATAGGGATCATGTCGGGCACTTCAATGGATGGAGTTGACTTGGCTTATGTTGAATTTACAGAAGACAATGGCAAATGGAGTTATATACTCAAACATGCTGACACCGTTGACTACGAAGAAATGTGGCGGGTGCGTTTGTCGAAATTAAATAGACAAGAGGGAACTATTATAGCCAAAACAAATGTATTTTATGGAAAATATTTGGGTCATCTCGTTGCTGATTTTGTGGTGAAGTATCATATAAATCCACACTTCGTTTCTTCCCATGGGCACACCTTGTATCATGCACCAGCCGAAGGATATACTTTACAAATTGGTGACGGTGCAACTATTACTGCCAACTGTGGTTTGCCTGTAATCAGCGATTTTCGACAAGGCGATGTAGCCCTTGGTGGGCAAGGAGCTCCACTTGTTCCTATTGGCGATATGTTATTATTTTCTGAATACCAATATTGTTTAAATTTAGGTGGTATTGCAAATATAAGTGGTCAACATAATGGTACAACTATAGCTTATGATGTTTGTCCCTGTAATATAGCCTTCAACCGCATTGCTCGCAATAATGGTTTATTATATGATACAGGTGGACAAATTGCTGCTGCAGGACAAGTGAACGAAGATTTATTAAATGTGCTTAATAGCGTAGATTATTATAAAAACCCGGGTCCTAAAAGTTTGGGACGAGAGTGGATTAATAATGATTTCTGGCATCTCACCAAAGAATTTAATTTAAGCAGCGAAGATAAAATGTGTACTTTAGTTGAACATGTAGCTATACAAATTTCGAAAGCATTATATGAAATGGTGGATGGCGAAGAAGAAAAATTGGCTAGCCAAAAAGTATTGGTAACAGGTGGTGGAGCATTCAATCATTATTTAATGGAGCGTTTAAAAGCACAAACATCTGCACAAATTATTATACCCGACGAGCAAACTATTAATTATAAAGAAGCATTAATTTTTGCATTCTTAGGTGTGTTACGTTTCCGTAATGAGAATAATATACTAAGCTCGGTAACGGGTGCTATGAGCGATTCTTGCGGCGGAGCGATGTGGGGGAAATTTCCAATGGTTATAGGTTAGTTATTCCCGCCGCGGCAGGGTTGTACCGAAACTCAATATATAATAGTCCAAAAGAAAGGGACTAATCCCCCGGATCCCGATAATTATCGGGATTAAGCGGGGCTTTCGGGATGTAGTTCGGTATAACATTCTACAAACTAATCCGCCATAGACGGAGAACTATTTTATTTTAACAATTGGTATATTTTATCTACGAATTTAAAATCTACTTCCTATTGAAAGACTCTTCGCTTGAAGCGTCGCTCAGAATGACGTTTAGAAAACATTAATCTACATCCCCAAAGTACTTAACCTGATATATTTCCTATTGGTAGGATTCAGTTTGCTCAAGTCTAAAATAAAGGATATTTTTTTGGCAAACAGTCCTATTTTACTGGTATTGGGGAAATTGGTGTCGAATGCTGTATTGATGGATTGACTATTGAGCAAAGGGAAATAAATGATAAAAGATCGACTGAAAAATGGCAATGACAATCCAAAAGAATACAATGAGGTAGGTGTATATATAGGAATATTGGGACTGCTACTATTATAACTTACACTATTATACAAACTAAAATCTCCATACACCATAAAAGGAATTTTACCAGGCAATGGCAGTTCAAAATTGACTGCTGTAAGCCATTTATCACTATTGCCCATGCTCAGGGGAATATGTATATTTCCATCGCGTGTTAATACTTGATGCGTGAATACATGGTTATCTAAAGTTTGTCCATTTCGAGCTGGCATCAATTGGTCATACGTAAAATCTTGATATCCTTGATTGCCTGTAGGGAAAAAGCTTGCTCGGCCTTGCAGCGTAGTAGTGCCTTTCATGACGCCACCAAAAAACCTATAATACATTTTCTTTTTGATGCTGAAATTAAAATGCCCTACAACTGTTGCTTGCAACCGATTTACATTCCCCCTCAATGATTTTATATTATAGTTTACTGGATTTAATTTGCTATTATCTTTTGAGTTAAATTCTAGATAGGTGTATGTGGTAAAATTTGTTTGTGCAGATTGCCTTTGTAAATTTTTTCCAGTTTCACTTATACCCAATATACCAAATTTGAGATTATTATCACGAAAACTTCTGGGATTTTTTTTGGCCAATAATAAATTTATATATAAGTCGGAGCGGCTATAAAAAGTAAGGGTATCGTCATGAATAAAATTTTTGTAATTACTACTGGCGAAACGGCGAAAATTAATACCCACTTCTACCATATTAATTTTCCTATTTTTGGTTTTGATAAACTTAGTAATATCACCCAACCCTTCTATTCTATTACTTCTGAAACCATACATAGGCACAAAAGTAAATTGCAAGCTACGCAGCGGAACAATCTCATTGCTCAACATACAGCCAAGCATAAAGCCATCATACTTATTAGCGGCAATAATAGGAGCAACGTATAAATTAGCATCGGTGCTTTTTCCTATACCAATCATTTTTATATGAAATGGTTCAGCCTTCTTTAATAGGAAACTATTTTTTATATAATTATTTCTGAGATTGGTTTCTATCATGTAATGTCCTGTATCAATCTTCACCCACTTCCAGTCCTTACAAGGCACTTCAAACGTTTTCTTGCCCTTAAATCCTTCAAATTTATACGAAGATTCTTCTCCCGTTTTGCCTTTCGTATTTAAAAAAACAGGGCTTTCCACCCCTCCTTTATTTTTTACAGTTATATATAATATATCATTCTTTTGTTTGGCTTTTATCAATTTGTAATCCACAGTTTTGGTAGTTCCAATAAGTATATCAAAAAACCAATCCAATTTTTTACCACTCACGGTTTCAAACACCTCACGTATATCTCCAGGTAATGGATGTCTAAATTTCCAAGTATCATAATAGGTCAACATACATTTATCCATAATATCATTGCCCAAATATTCTCGCAGATAATTAAAAGCTAATGCGGTTTTGCCATATACAATACCTCCATAATTTGCATCGGAATATAAGGCTGCGTGGCCTTCAATCGGCTGATCGAGGTTTGCAAATTGCTGCATTTGATACAATATATAATGTTGGTCCATATCATTAATTTCTTTTGTATTCACATAAGTTTTTGCGGCGTTATTATTATCAGTTCTGTTCTTATACCAATCTTCATAAAACGAATTTATTCCCTCATCCATCCATGGGTGTTGGCGTTCGTTACTTCCCAATATTCCATAAAACCAATTATGTCCCACTTCATGTTCTATAGTAGTTGCATCAAGTCCGGGCATTACAGTTATCGTAGGATACTCCATACCACCACCAGCCAATAAAGGACCTTGCACCACGGTAACCACATCATAAGGATATTCGCCCACATGGCTTCCTAAAAATTCGAGTGTGTTTTTCATCGTTGTAAGAGCTTGTGAATAAGTACTTACTTTTGACTTGCCGGCTCTTCCTTTTATATAGTATACTTTGCTCACTACTTTTCTTCCACTTTTTAATATAATATCTTCGCTCACGATTCCAAAATCGGGATTGGCAAACCAAGCAAAATCATGCACTTGCGTTTGTTTATATATAGTGGTGGTTGTACTATCTGCATTATCTATTTTGCTTTGTTCATTTCCTGTTGCAGCAACTATATATTTTTTAGGTACCGTAATTTTTACGTTAAAAGTTCCGAACTCGCTATAAAATTCACCTTGGTCTAAATAAGGCATGGCATTCCATCCATTGGCATCGTATACCGCAGGTTTTGGATACCATTGTGTAATATTAAAATTATAGTTTCCTCTTTCTTTATCATAACCCCAACCCATGCGTGAAAATACTTTGGGAATTTGTACACGAAAAGGTGTTTCAATAGTACACACATCGCCAGGAGCAAGCGGCATAGGTAAAATTAATTGTATAATATCTATACTTGTCGCT
Source organism: Bacteroidota bacterium (assembly GCA_034439655.1). Taxonomy (NCBI): domain Bacteria; kingdom Pseudomonadati; phylum Bacteroidota; species Bacteroidota bacterium. The sequence goes on from JAWXAU010000050.1 coordinate 5,229, forward strand.
CTATCGGTAGCAGATGTTCCTTTAGCTGTAATGCCAACTTTTATCTCAATTCCATTCACATAAAAAATTAATGAATCTATATAACCTTTGCAACTATCTGCTGCAAAATGAAAATCGAGACTACCATTTTCTACTTGTTGCTTGGCAAATGGGGTCTCATTGTTTTTATAAGCATTGGGCCAGAGATGAATGTAAATTTCACGCAATGTTTCAGGTGAATTATTCTTATAGGTCATTTTAATTTTGCCATTCAACTGCCGTTTCACATCGTCGAGTTTTACTTCAATATCGTAGTCGCACTGCTGCTGCCAAGTGCTTTGCTTACTAGCTTGCTGGGCATGTGAAGGTAAGTTGTTGAAAAAAACAAGGCCAAAAAGGGTGAAGAAAGTACCAATTGTGCGAAGCTTGAATAACATTTGCATCATAATTTTTAAATTTTATTTATTATCTTTGAAAGTATATTTACTTACAGGTAATACTAAGTTTGCAAATATAGGCTTATAGAGAGATTATTATGAACATGCCCGAACAACCAGAAGACAAAGAACTACTAGCCTTAGTAGAAGCTTTTGAAAAATCGTTGAACAGCCAAGACAGTGCGTACTTCGACGAAGAACAGCTAGAAGATATTATAGAGTTTTACATGAGCCGTAATAATTTGAAGCGTGCTGATATTGCTGTGCAGCGTGCTGAAGATGCCTACCCTTACTCCACCACTTTCTTAATTAAAAAAGCCAGCCTTCGATTGATGGAAGGCAAACTGATATTGGCCAAACAACATATAGAAAAAGCAGAGTCATTGGAGCCACTCAATCCTGATGTGATGTTGCTAAAAGCAGAACTGGCCTCGCAAAACGACCAATATGATGATGCAGAAAAATGGTTCGAAAAAGCGTTGCAATATGCCGAAGATATAAATGATACTTATTTTGGGATGGCGGTTATATACCTGAATGCCATGCGTTTTGAAAAAGCCGCAAATGCCTTTGAAAAAATATTGGAAACCGAACCCGAAAATGTTCATGCACTATATGAACTCGCTCTCTGTTACCATGAGTTGGGCCGCTATAATGATGCTATCCGTGTATTCAATAAATATATAGATATCGAACCTTATTCTTCGTTTGCATGGTATAATTTGGGTAGCAGCTATGCAGCCAAAGGCTCGCCACAAAAAGCCATCGAAGCATTCGATTATGCCACTATTATCGATGATGGTTTTTCGTCGGCATGGTATAATAAAGGCAATGCCCAATATGAATCGGGGCAATATGAATTGGCGATAGAAAGTTATAAGAAAGTTATAAAACTTGAAAATGATGATGCCACAACTTATTGCAATTTGGGCAATTGTTATCATGCCCTCAATTTGTTTGGATTGGCGATGGGTTACTTTAAAAAAGCACTCAAACTTAACCCCAATAGTAGTGATGGTATTTTTGGTTTGGCATTGATTGCACACGAAAGGCAAAACTATGATGAAGCAGAAGTATTATTACAAAAAGCCATAAGTAAAGACCCGCATAATAGCGAATATCATGGGGCTTACGGCGATTTATTGTATGAAAAAGGTTTGCCACTCGATGCTGTAAAAGAATATAAAACTGCAATTGATCTGGACCCCGACGATGTGGATGCTTGGACCTATATGAGCAATTGCTATAAAGAATCTGCGTTACTAGAAGATGCTTGCCAAACATTGATGAATGCTATCAAAACCATCCCCGATGAATATAGTTTTTATTTTATTTTGGCAGCAAATTATTTGGAAGATGACCAAACACGAGCCTTAGGTATGGAATGGTTGCAACGTGCTATTAAACAAAGCAAAGACAAAGAAGGTTTGTTCAAAATAAATCCCGATTTGAGAGATGACGAGCAGATTGTTGCGTTTATTAAGGGGTTGAAATAATTTTATATGGATGGTCATAAGACGTAACCATAGGCAGAATATATATACTATGGGTGTGTTTATCATCCCTCCCGATAAATATCGGGAGATAGGAGGGATTCAATGACTAAGGCCTGTCCCGAGTTATCGGGGAGAAATCTCACAACAAAGAATTTCAGTGTGCGAAATAAATACCAAAGTGAAACAATTTTTATAAAAATCTTAATGAATTTAATCACTAATTTTGCCACTACAATATGAGCATTTACACCTATGTTACTGAAAATTTCATATTACCCTTTGGTGATATGGTATTTAAATCGAGTGTGATAAAAAATCTTCGCCAATGGCGTAAAACACAATGGTTGAGTGTAGAAGAAATTGCACAGCTAGAGCGTGAAAATTTAAAATCATTACTATCACATGTTCTTAAAAATATTCCACATTATAAAAACTTAAATATAACAGAAAACGAAGACCCCTTTCTTACTTTAAGTAAATTTCCCCTATTATATAAAAAAGATATAAAGTCCGATTTCTATAATTTTATTGATCCCAATCAAGATAAAAAAACTTTAATTAAATACATGAGCAGCGGTTCATCGGGTGTGCAAGGTGAGGGCTACGTAAACAAAGCAGAAGATTCGGCATCCATTGCTATTCAAACCCTTTGGTGGGAATGGGCAGGCTATCGAATGGGCAAACCATTAATTCAAACAGGAGTTTCTTTGAATAGAGGTTTGAAGAAAAAATTAAAAGATAAATTACTTAGAGTTAAATATGAATTGGCATTTAACCATTATGAAAAAGATATCATAAAATTATTAAACAAAATTAATCATACACAAAAATATTATTTCGCTGGGTATGCTTCCTCCCTCTTTGTGTTTTCGCAGCTTGCAAAAAAACAAAGGATTAATGATATAAAACTTAAATCTGTGGTCAGCTTCGGCGATAAAATGTTTCCGCATTACAGGAAATCTATTCAAGAAGTTTTTGGAGCAAAAGTGTATGATACTTATGGTTGTTGCGAAGGAATTATGTTTTCAGGTCAATGCGAATTTGGCCATTATCATATCATGTCGCCACATGTTCATTTGGAGATTGTAGATAAAGATGGGAATCCTGTTTCCGAGGGCACTCTGGGCTATGTGGTTGCAACCCGTCTCGATGGCTATACCATGCCGCTTATTAGGTATTATATGGGTGATATGGCAGTAAAAAATGCCAGAAATAAAACTTGTGAATGCGGAAGAGGTTTCCCTATCATGGAACAAATAATTGGCAGAGATACGGATATTATCCGAACCAAAAATGGCAAATATTTGGTCGTACATATATTTACTTTAATATTTGAACAATATAGCAGTATAAAACAATTTAGGGTAATACAAAAAGTTTTAGAAAATATAGAAATTGAGTATATCCCTGAACCTGATTTTGAAAAATCAATACTTAGTGAAATAAGTAGTAGGATACTTTTAAATACTGAACCTGGCGAATTAAAAATTAATTATACTTGTGTGGATTTTATACCAGCTACGCCCTCTGGCAAGCCACAAATTATACAAAGTTTTTTATAGTTATTCGGGCAACTGCTTGTGGAAAATATAAGAAGTGGGTTGGTCCGTAGCCATCAATACCAGCTCATTCACATTAACATGGGCGGGTGTATTAATCATAAATGCTACCGACTCTGCTACATCCTCTGGTTTTAATGGTGTCCAGCCTTCATAAACTTTTTTGGCTCGTTCGGTATCGCCTTTAAAACGAACAACCGAAATACCTGTTTCAACTGTTCCTGGATGTATGGATGAAACTTTTACGAAAGGAGCCAAATCGATACGCATGCTTTTGCTTAATACATCAATTGCGGCTTTGGTTCCGCAGTATACATTTCCATTCAGATAAGGTTCTTTTCCTGCAATAGATGCCATATTAACAATATGACCTTTTTTTCTCTTCATCATCATTGGGGCTATGGCACGTGTTACATATAATAAGCCTTTCACATTGGTATCAATCATGGTGTCCCAATCATCAGTGTCTCCTTCATGTATAGGGCCGTAGCCCAATACTGTTCCTGCATTATTAACAAGCACGTCTATCGCCCTCCATTCTTCGGGCAAGCCTTCCACAGCACTTTCAACTTCTTGCTTTTTTGTAACATCAAATATAGAAATATGTACATTTACACGATACGTATTTCTAATATATTCAGCCAGCTCTAAAGTCTTTTCTTCAAATCGGTTATTAAGTATTATATTATAACCTATCGAGGCCAATTTGATAGAAATAGCTTTACCTATTCCTTCTGAGGCACCAGTTACAATTGCGATTTTATCCATTACAAGTTGTATATTATATTGCTGTAAATAGCTCTAAACCAAATAAATGATTTGCTGAAGAACGATTCTTAAATTGTTAGCAAAAATAGGCTGCATTTTACATCCTTCCAAATTGTTTTTCAAAGTCATAAATATCATTTTTATAGATAATATGATCAGGCTTCAGAAATACAATAGATTGGACTTTAATAAAACTAATTATTTTTTAAAACTACATTTGCAACTTTCAATTTACATAAATTTGCTCCAAAATAAATATACCCACCGATTCTAAATTAAGATAACCAATGAAATATATTTTCATATTTTTTGTCTCATTCATTTCGCTCAACCTTCACAGCCAAAACGCTCTAGACTATTACAACCAAGCAAAAGCAAAAGACGAATTAAAAGATTACAAAAAAGCTATAGTATTATATACAAAAGCTATTGAGTTAAACCCCAAACTCGTTTCAGCCTATTATAAAAGGGGGAATTCGAGAATTGATTTAGCGAATAAAACAGTTTCCAAAAACAGTATAAAAGTTTATCTAAATCACTATCAAGAATCAATTAGAGACTATGATACTGCAATAGAATTAAATTCAAATTTTGCAGATGTTTACTTGATGAGAGGAATTGCAGAACTTAATGGTAATGAAGATGCAGCAGTCGTGGATTTCTTGAAAGCTATAAAACTCAATCCAGCAGAAATCTTAGCATATAAAAACCTTGGCAATTGTAAATATAATTCTAGAGATTTTGAAGGTGCTATTGAATGTTATAATAAGTGTATTGCAATTGACCCCAATTTTTTTCCCGCATATTTTAACAGGGGACTTTGCCGAATAGAAATGGAAGACAATGTAAATGCATTGAAGGATTTCAATAAATCAATAGAACTAGCCCCCACACATGCAGCTTCTTATTATCAAAGAGGAAATACAAGCCAAGGAAATATGGAGGATAGCAATGCCATTATCGATTTTTCAAAAGCTATAGAATTAAATCCCAATTTGTTTGAAGCATATTATAGCATGGGAATCAGCAAAGCCAATTTAACATTATATAAAGAAGCTATAAAAGATTATAATATAACTATTAAATTAAGTCCGCGATATGCTGAAGCTTATTATCAAAGAGCGAATTGTAAAATTAATTTAAAAGACAATAAAGGAGCCTGCAAAGATTATCATAAAGCAGCAAGCTTTTTTTATAAACCGGCAATTGAGAAATTAAAACAATACTGCAATTGAGAAAAATTACGTTTGCAATCCGCCTCGACGGGAATCATTAACCACCCATATTTGCGTAACTTGAGCGACCCACCGGGGCGTCGGCGGGCATTTACCATTCATTCCGCCGCGGCGGACACCATTCATCTTTTATCGTTATCCCTCATATTCCCCAAAAACTTTTCTAAACACATCAGCTACCTCGCCTAATGTAGCATAGTTCGATACACTTTCTATAATACCCGGCATTAAGTTAGTCCCGTCTTTGGCTTGTTGTTCCAAGGTCTGCAGCAATTCACTAACCTTATTATTATCACGTTGGCTTTTCACCTCATTCAATCTTTTTATTTGTCCTTCACGAATACTATCATCTACTTTTAGTATGGGTGTATCATTGTTTTCAGGTTCTGTATATTTGTTTACACCTACTATAATACTTTCTTCATTCTCAACATTTTTTTGGTGGGCATAAGCTGCTGCTGCAATTTCACGTTGCATAAATCCTTCTTCAATTGCCGAAACCGAACCACCCATATTATCAATTCTTATAATATAGTCTAATGCTAAGCGTTCCATTTCATCGGTCAAACTTTCTATATAATAACTGCCTCCTAATGGATCCACAGTTTGTATTACCCCACTTTCATTGGCAATAATTTGTTGTGTTCTCAACGCAATTTTTGCTGCGGCTTCTGTAGGCAAACTTAACGCTTCATCATACCCATTGGTATGCAAACTTTGCGTACCGCCCAGCACTGCCGACAATGCTTGCAACGTAACACGTACTATATTATTTTGTGGTTGTTGGGCTGTTAAAGTCGAGCCACCTGTTTGTGTATGGAATCTTAGCATTTGTGCTTTAGGTTCTGAGGCACCAAGTTCTTTGGTAATATTTGCCCAAATTTTTCTAGCAGCTCTAAACTTCGCTACCTCTTCAAAAAAATTATTATGGGCATTAAAAAAGAACGACAAGCGTGGAGCAAATATATTAATGTCCATCCCCTTTTCAATCGCTGCTTTTAGATAGGCTTTGCCATTGCTTAAAGTAAAAGCCAACTCTTGCACCGCAGTAGAACCCGCTTCACGTATATGATAACCCGATATAGAAATTGTATTCCATTTGGGCACTTCCTTGCTGCAATATTCAAACACATCCGTAATCAATCGCATACTTGGTTTCGGCGGATATATATAAGTGCCGCGTGCTGCATATTCTTTCAATATATCATTTTGTATCGTACCTCCCAGCTTTCTCACATCACATCCTGTTTTACGCCCCAGTGCTATATAAAACGCTAGCAGTGTAGATGCGGTTGCATTGATGGTCATGGATGTAGTGATTTGTTCCAGACTAATTCCCTTAAACAGAATTTCCATATCAGCTAGCGAATCTATAGCTACGCCTACCTTGCCTACTTCTCCTTCACTCATCGCATGGTCACTATCATATCCTATCTGGGTGGGCAGGTCGAAGGCTACCGACAAACCCATCGTTCCGTTCTTCAGCAAATAGTGGTAACGTTTGTTCGATTCCTCTGCGGTAGAAAAACCTGCATACTGCCTCATGGTCCACAAACGGCCACGATACATATCGGGCTGCACGCCACGAGTGTAAGGAAACTCGCCCGCCTCCTCTGTGTTGTCCCGATGACTATCGGGATGGTTTTTATATATTCGGTCTATCTCTATGCCCGATGTATTTTCAAATGCTTCCATCAAATAGTTATTATTGATTATCACCGCAAAGATGCTTGATTTCATAGGGCATTTCCAAATGAAAATTAGAAATAAACGTGATTGCGACTCCGCAAGTTTGCGGAGTTCATGCGTGGCAAATTTTGTCATATATCACGCTGCTAAAATCAGGCGTCAGCGTGTGCAGGCCTCCCCGCTGTGCGACGGCCATGTGCTATAGCCGAGAGGGGTCAGGGGTGTGTTTACGCTCATACAAAAGATGACTATTCCTTCACCACTTTTTGCACCGCATTACCTATTCTTATTATATATACACCTTGGGGCAATTGTTGCATATCTGTGTTCTTTTGTGTTTGCCCTTTTTGCCAAATGTCTTTATATACTGTTTCACCTAATATGTTATACCAATTCTTAACCTAAAATAGTTCTCCGCCTGTGGCGGATTGGTTTGTAGAATGGAAATACCGAACTACAATAGACCTCTTTCATAATTCAAATAAGAAAAGCCAAATTATAACGGACACTTTATTTTATTGTAGTATCGCTCGCCGCGAACTCC
>JAWXAU010000051.1 GCA_034439655.1 Bacteroidota bacterium
ACCGAAAGGATTGTATATACTTTCTGTGGGGAGCGAAATGGTTAAGGTTATGATAGAGTAATCACTTAACCCTTTGGAAAGTTTAAAACTTTCCAAAGGATAGGGGTATTATACCATTTCAAAGATAGTTTCCTCATTGCCGATACTTATTTTCACTTCAGCTCCCAAAACAAAAGGAGCATTCACTTTACCATGCCCGGCGGGGAATCCAAAGCATATAGGGTAATTATATTTTTTAGCAGTATGATATATAATTTCTTCAGCAGTTTGCCCGAAGGGATTTGCAGGGTCCAAATTTTTCATTTGCCCCATCTCGCCGATGATTAAAGCTTTTAGGTTTGAGAGTTTCCCGCTGCGGTCCAGCCATTGCACCATGCGGTCGAGGTGGTAAAGGTATTCATCCAAATCTTCTATAAATAATATTTTACCATCAGTATTTATATCTGTAAGTGTATTGCTCATGCTATATAATACACTCAAGTTGCCGCCTACTAGGAAACCCTGTGCTTCGCCAGTTTTATTATACAGGTGATTGGGAAAGGTATAACTTATTTTTTGACCTATTAGTATATGATAAATATCTTCTAAATTTTGTTGAGCTATATAAAAATTGCTTTCTGTATTTTGCGTATAATTTAATGCCATAGGGCCATGCACACTTGCTGAGCCTAAATTATGTATATGATTATGTATTATCGTGATATCACTAAACCCTATCAACCATTTTGGGTTTTGTATATAATTGTCGAAATTGAGTTTATCAATGATACGAACGGTACCGTAGCCACCGCGGGCACATATAATAGCTTTTACTTGTGGGTTGTCGACCATGAGTTGAAGGTCTGATGCTCGCTCAGTATCTGTATCAGCAAACTGAAAATGTTCATTATATAAATGTTCGCCCAAGATGATTTTAAAACCTTTTGCGGTATAATAATCAATGCAGGGTTGTATTTCCTCGGGCTTTACCTTGCGGGCAGTAGCAACGATGGCAAGGGTATCGCCAGGTTGTAATGGTGGTGGGAGGGTAGGGGTGTTTGCCATTTGAGAGGCAATGATAAGTATCTTTTTTTGAAATATGTGTTTTTCTGTTTCGATGGAAATGTCAGTCTGAGTTAATCGAAGACGACTTGGAGTACACTTAGTTTTGTCCGCCCTTCGATAAACTCAGGGTGACAAGCTAGATTGGTATAATGTCTTCGATAGCAGCAGATTCTTTGCTCGAACTCCACAAGCTTGCGGAGTCAGCATGACGTTGTAGGTCATCTTAATATCACAATTTTTCCAATTCCGTTTTTAAAATATTGGTCATCATTATTAGAAGTTATCTCTACTTCTTTGCCATTCAGTTTTGCATTTACACGATACAGGTAAACGCCATTGGCAAGCCTATCACCGTATTGATCGGTACCATCCCAAGCATAATCTGTTATATTATTCCCAATATGTATAGCACCCAAATCTTCCTTGAAAATTTCTTTTACTACAATACCAGTTATCGTCATAATTTGTATATGCATATTATCGGGCAGTTGGCTACCAGTAAGTGTAAATACAAAGTGGCATTTGGTGGTAAATGGATTTGGGTAAGGATATATTCTTGTAATACTTGGTTTGTTTATAATACGGAAGGTAACACGGTAATCGCTGGCAGCGGAGGCGTTGCCTACTACATCATAAGCTTGGCTACGTAACTGGTATAAACCATCGGGCAAGTTGGTGGGGGTGAATATAATTTTTGCTTTACGGTTTTTTGCATCGGCAGGACTAAAAGTAAGCAGCCCACTAGTCATATCCAATTCTTTTTCTACTTGACCTGGATAAGTTATCCAAAGTTTTATGCTGCTGGGGTCTGTAATCAGGAAATGTTTGTTCTCGTCGGTCACACTAATTTGTATAGAAGGATTGGGCGATATAATATCATTGTTCATAATATGTTGCCCATCGAAGGTTACATCCAGTATCGGGTTTTCTAAATCGGTAAATACATAAAACGATTTGGAGAATTGGTTATTATAAGAGTACTGCTCTGCTTGGGCATGATCGGGATTAAAAGATATCGTAATAGTGTTTTTGCCCAATTTTCCTTTGGTTGGCAATTTTTGTTTTATATAAATTGTATCACCGCTTAATAATGGTTTAAGTGTTTGGTTTAAGAAAACAGCGTTATTGCCATTAGCGGCAGTCCATGTGGCATTAACCAATAAGCTATCGAAATCATAGCGAGAAATGTTTTGGAAGGCCACACCTATGGTAATACTATCGCCATCGGAAACGCTATCGTTGGGAATAAAAACATAAGGCAGACTTGGGTTTGTAATAACGGCACCTTCGGGTACACCTTGGTATGATATTAACCAATATTTAATTTGTTGCGGGGTACGAAGTGTATCATCGTTATAATACATTTTTACGCGTAGGTTTGGATATTTGTTGGCATCAACTGTGTCTAAACTCAAGCTGCTTTCATTAGTATTGACAATGAGCGGAATTTCATTTCCTGATGTATCATATAGATATATATCATACCAAACAGAATCGGATGGATTGTCTTTGGCTTCATTGTCTTTATAGAATGTTTGCCATTTTTTTGCAGGACCTATAAGTTCGCTAGTCATATCACCTAAGGTAAGTTTGGGACCTACTTGGTCATAATCTCCAATAATTTGTTTTTCGGGCGATAGGGGAGAAGTCCCGCTAAGGTCGGCAGTTTGTTCACGGGCACTTCCCAATGGACCATCTTTGGTACCTTTTAATAAGAAAGGCCAATTTTCTTTCACACCAAGTTTATCTATAAGTCCACCGCCGCCAAGCTGCAGTTTGAATGCTTGTTTCAAAGGATACAGTTTTTGATTGGCTGCTGATAAATCACCCGTGCTATCACCTTTCATTATAAAAACTTTATATCCTGTGGGTATGGTATCTATATGTTTTACAAAAGCATCTATACCCGCTTGCGTGCGTGTATCGAATCTAAAAATACCTTTCTTAGCCGCATTATATTTAGAATTTTTATAATTGAAAATAGTTTCGTCATTGGGGTTCAAGGCCATTATTGCCCAACCATATACTAGGTTTCCATCAACCGCTCCGCCATTGTCGATTCGGTATGCACGTGCATCATAAGGCCTGCTTGAATAAGAGGTGCCAGTACTAAACATAGAAATAGTTTTACCGGTGCGGCTACTGAAAAGAAATCGCCTGTCAATATTGTCTAAAAATATATCATGAAGCGAAGCACCAAACATTTGAGGCGTCTGCATTTGCCCCCATCCGCTGGATATTGTTTTTATGTAGGTAAAGCTTCCTGTTTGCCAAGAGGTGTCGATACCATTTGCTTTTTCAAGCCGCACACGCCAGTAATACACCGTGCTGTCTTGGTTCAATAAACTCATATAAACATTGGCCAACTGTGAGGCATTTACTTTACTTACATTCCAATTAGATTTGAATTGATAATTGGTGTCGAGTTGGAATATAAATACAGCATTCCCAAATTTGGAATTACTTTGCTGGGCTTGCAATTTCAGAGGGTTTTCATTTACGATAGCATAATTATAGGGAAATACAATATTAGCTCCTGTAGCAGGGATATCATATTTTAAGGTTGCTTTGTTATTGCCATATTTACTGGCATACTCTATTATTCTTGGGTTTGGTGTTGGATTAATAGTTACTTCAAAAGTATTGGGTCCTTGGGTACTGGCATCTTTCGATTTAATCCAGTAGTAATATTCTTGTTTCCATTTTGGTGGCAATACAATACTGTCGGGGTAATTAATTATTTGGCCATTGGGGAGTATCCGTTTTACACGAAGTATTACACTATCGCTAGTAGACTTCCCTTTATTATAAGCATCAATTTTAATCGCGAAAGAGTCACTTACCGCTGTAATACCTTGCGGGTATATAGATAATGAAAAAGGTAATACCTTGTCATTGGTAGGTAAATAATAGTCGGGACCACTGGGTGAGAAAAATTTAAGTGCAGGGTCACCTTCCCAAATCAATTGTCGGCTATGCATCAATGCAAATTCATCTGTTCTCCCATTTTGATAATTTTCGATAGCTTTTTTAGCAATTTGGCCAAAAGTTTTTCCATAACTTTCTTTAAAGGTTTGGGTATAAACATTTATGCCCAGTTGCTCCAAGTCGGATGAGAAGCCAAAAGCAGTATTGGCCATCCAGCCAATGGCTCCGCGGCCTTGTGCAAATAGCCATTCTTCTCCTTTCGAATCTTGATAGGGGTCGAAACAATTGCCCAATTGGCAACCTGCAAAAAACATTACTGGTAATTTCCCTTGATTCTTAAGAATACCAAGAAGGGTATCTCCCAAATCAACTTCTAAAATATTAGTAGAGCCATGGCCAAAATAATAAGTAAAGCCCAATCCTTGGTTCAATAATACTTGTGAAGGTTTAGCGAAAGAATTGGTAACCGGCTGGGGTTCGTATTTATACAAGGAAGTTACACTGGCTCCCAATGAATCTCCTTCCGCTATATTTTGTAAGTTACTCAATACGGCTTTAAAATTGGCAGCTTGCCCAGCGTTAATACCACCACCTAAATGCAAAATCTTTTTATGCCATGCATCATCGGTATTATTTCTGCCTCCTTCGTACTGTACAATTTTGTTCAGGTAATTATATACATGCATATCGTCGTAAGCAGGTATACGACCTGTGGCTATGCCGGGGCCAAGTTGTGTGCCATCAAGACCCGAAGTAAGAAATACATCACTACCGGGATAACCCCAAGTGGGAATAAGGTCGGAATTAAGAAATACTTGTTTACCAGCATCTAAAGTACGAGCAAAATAATATAAATAACCTTTGCCCAATAACAATAAGTGTTCAGGTTTTTTATTGTTATAAGTAAGCATATAGTCGGCAAAATGGCGGATGGCCAATGGACTATGATAGCCATAATAAAACTGGTCGTATAATTCATCAATCCATACCAATAAAGGTTTGGTATTTATGGAATCCTTTGCCCTATAATCTCTAAAAGCCTTAGAACTATTCATCAGTTTTTTGTGACAAACCATCAGATAATTACATCCTGCACTGGTATCAATCTTGGCCATCGTAACGGGTTGCAGTCCCTCGATCGTTTTATAGGCACTATTACCGCACACATATAACCTGCGTATATCGGAAGCACCGGGTATAATAGCTTGTAAGTAGTTTCCATTTAGTGTTGGAATTATTTTATAGCCGTTGTCAACATCATATATGGCTGCTCCGTTATCAGCTAAATTGGTAAAGTTTACATAAGTTTCGTTCCCACCTTTGCCCTCATATTTTAATGATAGCGAGTTGGAATAACGTAAGTTAAATTTGCGTGGATACGTTAATGATATATAAGCAATGGCTTGGTTGTCGACTTTTAAGTTTTTAATAGGTACGGTATCCATAAAATATACCATCGAATCGAAATGGAAACTATCCTGTGGCAAACTTAACTTTACATGCATACGGTCGAACATTCCAAAGGTAGTATCAAGGACGGTCTTAAATTTTTTATTGTCTTTGCTTATTTTTATAGTACTATAATGAAATATATTATTTGAAGCATTTATATCCTGCGATTTTCCATAGAACTCAGTTTCCAAAACAGGTGATGCTTCTGAAGAATCGTAATCGAGCATTTTAAAAGTAGCTTTGCTTTTTTTGCTTTTTTGTAGCAATCCAGTCATATATCCTTCGCCTTGGGTGAAATCTGACAGTTCTAAGTAATCTGTAGAAGTAGGGGCCCGATACCAAAAATCCCAGTAGGCAAATAACTCGGTATGTTTAAAATACGCTTCGGCAGTATAACTAGCATAGTTTGTCTTGTTTACTTCGGTATACCTTTTTCCAACAGTGTTGCCACCCCAGCAAATAAAGTACATAGCCGTATCGGTATAAAAACTTCTATAACTATGGGGTTGGTCGGCAGGATTTGTATATAATGCTTTGTCTAGGACGCCATCATTTCTATTGCCATAAAACTCTATATAATCGCTGCTGCCCATGCTGCTGCCTGTAGTTGAAACAAAAATGGGTTGCTCATTGCCTTGATAAAATAATTGAAAATTGTTTGGTTTTATTTGTGCGATATCGGCGGCACTTATTCCAGCATTTGTAAAGTCGCTGTAATTGATGCGGTACATTCCCTCGCTGGTTACCCTAATTTTAAAGTAACGTTTGCCGAAATCAATCCATTCGTTACCAAAACGTAAGTTCTGAGAATAGCTGTTGCAAATGATAAACACGGAACAGCATAAACAAAATATTTGTTTGTAAAATTTATTTTTCATACCTAGTGTGCAAAATTATACTACGAAATTCGGAATAAAAAAAGAAAAATTTTGATTTGTAAGTTTTAAATAAATAAAGAAAATTGGTATTAATCTGTAGACAGAAAAAAATGGGAAAAGGTTTAGAGGGGAAAGTAAATTCCTTGAAATACCAAGCGTTTCAGTTGATTGGTGATTTTAGTTGTAGATATGCTGTGTGTAATTCGTAGTGCAAGCCTTACAAATTTTCCAAAAGTGCAGAACTTTTGGAAAGTTATAGAATTACAAAATCTTCTTCATCCACTTATGAGGTATCACACCGAACAGCAGAATACCGTCTCCAGTAATTTGATAACCATGGCTCAGATAAAAATTAATTGCGTTTTCGCGTGCTTGAAGAATAATTTTTTTTACGCCTTGTTTCTTTCCTTCAACTTCCAAATACTGTAATACTTTGCCACCCATCCCTTTGCCCTGCATCAAAGGGCTTGCAGCCATGTATCGTATTTGTGCAGTATCTCCATCAATTAAATGCAGGCGGCCAACAGCTACTATTTCATCGTTGAGTATGGCAGCAGCGTGGGTCGATGTTTCATCGCTGGGGTCTATTTCGCTCCCCTCAATTTGTTGCCAGGGTTTGCGTAGCACCTCATAGCGTAGCTGATAATATTGCTCCCATAAAATTTCGCTGTCGGGGCATTTCACTATTGGTGCATTTTCGGTGTACATTTGCAGAGGTTTTAACTATTTCTGTGGGCAAAAATAACAACAATAATGGTATTGTATACTCTACCGATCCTGATTTTATAAAGGAAGGAGCAGGTGAGGCAGTAGAACAAACCCCGTTAGCTACGCAACAAAAACTTAAAATTTTTACCGATAGCAAACATCGTGCAGGCAAGGTTGTAACCTTGGTGCAAGGGTTTGTAGGCAGAGCGGAAGATTTAGAAAAATTGGCCAAAACACTAAAAAATTTTTGCGGTAGCGGGGGTAGTTTCAAGGAAGGAGAAATTATCATACAAGGAAAACATACCGAAAAAATAATAAAAAAACTTACTGAACTGAAATATCAAATTAAATGAAATATATATATATTATACTTACCTGTTTTGCTTTATGCTTTGGTGCATGCAAAAACAATGGTGCCAGCAGCGATAAAAATTCTCAAGACTCTGCTGCCAAAGTGCTTGACAGCATGAAGCTGGATTCCATAAATCCTGGAATTAAAAGGTTTGAAATAGAGAAAGGGGTTATGTCGATGAAATCTTTTTTCAGCAATCAGTTATTGCTAGATAGAACTATATATTTTGATCGCTATGGGGCTAGATTGGTGATAATGGATGAGCGAAAGACCTCTATCTATGAGATGAACGGGTTTAAATATATTTTACATGAAAATGAGAAGAAGGTTGTAAAAGAAAGATTAACGCTTGAGAGTAACTATGACCCACAGATGCTGAACGCCTTGCTGATGACGGATACGGTAAAAAAAGAAATTAGTTGGACGCCCGATGGGGAAGAGGAAATACTGGGGCGAAAATGTCAAAAATACTTATGCCACCACAACTTTTTGCATTTAAGCACTGAGGTATGGTTATACAAGGGATTCCCTGTGCGGGTTCATACCACCGACCCACAAAAAAATGTATCTATTACTGAATGTAAAAAGATTGATGAAAATATAACCATAGACCCCTCGAGGTTTGAGCTTCCTTCATGGGTAAAAAAATAGATATCATGCACCAATCACCAGCAAAAAAATATATTACAACAGGATGTCTTTTGGCAGCTTTAGCAGTAATGTTAGGAGCTTTTGGTGTACATGGATTAAAAGATATAACCAATGATACTCTTATATTAGATATTTTCGATAAGGCTGTAAGATATCAAATATACCATGCTTTTGCTATTATTCTATTGGGTATCGTTACGCAACAGTTTCAAATTTCATTCAAATATATATATCGACTTTTTATCACAGGGATTTTATTCTTTTCGGGATCATTATATATTATTACTTTTTTAAAGATAAAATTATTTGAAATACCTGTTGCTATAGGGGTATTAACTCCCATTGGAGGATTCTGCTTTATTGCAGCTTGGCTCGGTTTTGCGTGGCAATTATACAAAAAGGAATAGCTTGTGGACTACGCCGCAGTAATTGATTATTTATATACATGTTTGCCCATGTTTACCCGTATTGGCAAAGCTGCATACAAGCCCGATTTGAACAATACCATAGCTTTGTTAAATATATTGGATAATCCACATCGGCATTTAAAATATATACATGTGGCAGGCACTAATGGAAAAGGTTCAGTAAGCCATCTGTTGGCTTCGGTATTGCAAGAGGCGGGATACAAAACCGGATTATACACTTCACCGCATTTGCTCGATTACAGAGAGCGGATAAAGATTAACGGACAGGTAATAGAAAAGGAATATATTATAGCATTTGTAGAAAAATACAAAGACAAGTTTGATGCCATAGAGCCTTCTTTTTTTGAGTGGTCAGTGGCTTTGTGTTTTCAATACTTTTATGATAATAAAATAGATATAGCCGTAATAGAAACAGGATTGGGCGGGCGGTTAGATTCCACCAATGTAATTTTTCCTGATTTGAGTATTATTACCAATATTGGTTTGGATCATACAGATTTATTAGGTGATACTGTAGAAAAAATAGCGGTAGAAAAAGCTGGAATTATGAAAGCGGGCATACCTGCAGTTATTGGTGAAAGCACAGATTCGACAAAAAAAATATTTATAGATAAAGCCAACGAAAATAAGTCAACTATATATTTTGCAGATGAATTATTAGCCATCAAAAATATAAAGTATGAGCATGCTTATTTGCAATTTGATATATATAAGGAGGCTCATTTTTTGTATCATATTTCGTCTCCACTAGGTGGTTTTTATCAAACGAAAAATATAACTACCCTGGTACAATCAGTTCAGGTTTTGAAACAGAAAAATTATCATATTTCCGATTTAAATCTTTTGGATGGAATTAGTAAGGTTATTAGAAATACGGGACTTATGGGCCGTTGGCAAGTGATGGGAGATGCACCTCTTGTGGTATGCGATACCGCACACAATGTAGCTGGAATGGAGCAAATCGTAGTACAAATAAATGCTACACCCAAAGAGCATTTGCATATAGTATTGGGTATGGTTTCCGATAAAAATATTGATGGGGTTTTGGCAATATTGCCCACCAAGAATACGACTTACTATTTCTGCAAAGCTCAAATACCAAGAGCCCTAGATGAAAACTTATTATATGACCAGGTCCAAAAATTTAATTTGGTAGGCAATCCGTTTCGTACAGTACCTCTAGCTTATGAAGCGGCCTTAAAAAATGCGTCTGAAAAGGATATGATTTATATTGGTGGTAGTACTTTTGTGGTGGGCGATTTATTGACGTATTTGAAACTGTAACGTCATTCTGAGAATTGCCTCAATTTGAAGAATCTGCTGATAGTGGCTCCGAATTATAAAGATTCTTCGCTCGAAACATCGCTCAGAATGACGCTATATATCTTATCTCCCCACCATCACCTTCTGAGAAATATTTTGAGAACTATTATTATAACTAATCAAATACAGTCCCTCCGAAATATCAGATAAATCAATACTCGACACCATATTGGGATGTAGTATTACATTAAATTGTTTCACCACGCATCCTTGCAAATTATATAATTGAAATACTTGATTGGTATGATATAAACCAGTATTTTCTGTTTCTATGTATAATATTTTCCCAGCAGTGTATGTTTTAAGTTTACCATTTAGCAAGGAACTATTATCGTTGCAGCGAAGTATAGTTTTGTCTAAGACTTCATTATTTGAAATTGCTTCTATATAATAACAGCTTTTGGTATTCTCAACTTCTATTTCATATATCTCTGAATTTTTGATGCGAACTGCGGGAATTGTATTATAAAATTTTTCTACACCTTCTGCTATTTGTTTCACTTGGTAAAATTCAACCGCACCATCATTGCTTACTTCCCAATGCAAACTAGGTTTGTTTTCACCAGTGCTCTGTATATAAATATTGGTGAACAGCAGGGGCAATGCAAAATTATTATCTTCTGTAACAGTAAACTCGCTAAAGCTACGAAGTTTGTTGCCTGTGGCTGTTATGTTATTTGCAAAAGTATTTCGTGTTGTGGTGCGGATGGTATCCCAAGTACTGGCAATATTTGTCTGTTTTTTTACCAATATTATATTCCCTTCGGTTGCAATTTTTCCCAACAAAGCATCATCATAATAATACTTCATTGCGTACTGATAATTATTGCCCGCAGAGCTGCCTGAAGTGTCAATCCGTATATAGCAGTTCATGTATTTCGCTGTGGAGGTATGTAATCCATTGGTGGTATCATTTGGCCATTTGCCTGTATAATATACATACTTGTTCAAGGTGGGTAAAGTACCCGTATTTGCCCACGTTAACTCAAAAATTCTACGACCTCCTTGCAAGAAAATTTCTGTTCCATTGGCGGCGTGCGTTCCTGTTACCGTTAATTGTGGGGGAGTGGTAGTTGTTGCTGGTGTGAATTCATCTGCTCCGATATCGGGTGCTCCATCAATAATATTTGTATTGCGGGCTGTGGCAGAATCACCGTAATCGCCAGGGTAAATATTTGTTACCTGCTTACCTTTCCCATTTGCCAGCCAGCAAGAATTGGTATTTGTATTGATATTTAAATTGAGATTCTCGTTGCTGAACAAACTATCCGTTGGAAGGTCGGAAGTGGTATAGATCCATGAAGTACTATCGCCGCTGCTTGATATTCGGTAGCCAGTATTGCTTTTTAAAGTAGTATACCACATCACCAATTTTGAAGTATCGTTTGTGGCCAATAAATTGTGCATCGAGGCTGTGGCACTCCACCCCGTAGTGGGTGTTGATACTATATTCGCAATGGCTAAATGGTTGCCCGTTCCACCGCTGCGTTTATTGTAAAATATATTATTTCTTAAGGTAGTGGTCGAACCCACGGTACGCCTAAAAGCATGCGAACTATTTGATCCGCTACTTATGCTACCACCTATCAATATACTGTTATAATATAATTGAACGAGTCTACCACCATTCGAAATATCTAAAATACCATCAGCTGTTATACTGTTAGTATTGTTTTCATTTTTTATGGTAAGCATATTGTGACATATTTTAAAACTCCCTTCTTCCAAATACATCCCTGTAAGACCTGCGGTGCTGCCTGTCGACGAATTTTGAATATTGTTAATTTGGTTATAGTTTATATAGCCAGTACTGCTAATATTCATATTCATATAAATAGCCCTGCACAATGAATTTCCAGTTCCATTATCAGATACTGACAAATTGGTAAAGATATTTTTATTAATATATATAGAGTCCATATATCTTGAAGCAGAATGAAATAGGCCATAGTTAATAAGAGCTCCATTCGCAGTAGCGGACGGTGCAAACTTAATACGCCCAATTCCATTATATTCTATACGAGGTCGAAACACAGAATTTAGTTTCATGCCATAGTTTATTGAATTTGCAGCATTTGTTTTGTTATAAATACCGCCAATCTGGTTTTTATATATATTCAAATTTGTAAAACTATCAGCAGAAATACCAACCAAAATAACACCTGTAGAAACATTGATGGAGCTGTCGTTACTGGTATCGCCTAGTTCATTATAGGTAATATCTATTTTCCCATTAGTAATCTCCAATAAATAAAAAGCAATGTTACTTCCTGTAAGTTTAAAATTTTTGATATGATTATTATGAAATATCAAGGTATTCAAGGTATCCACATTTAATCTAACGCCCCTCGATTGTGTGCCTGCCATGGCATTCGACCAATAACCGCCTCCACAATAAGCTTGGCTGCCTCCTATATAGTTGCCAGTTATTTCAATATTCTTTGGACCCTGTTTGGTTTGTAATTCCATACCCATTTGGCTGGTAGTTATATTTACATTATGATATAAGTGATTGTTTTTAATGGTGAGATAATTGCCCATTGCACTATCTAATATATATATTTCTCGAAGGTTTGCATTTTCTATATTATTTCCTTCAATTATTGTATGGTCATTTTTTTGCGTACTCATACCACCATTCATGTGTACACCATATAAATAAGTTGTTCCACCCACATCGCTTCGCCTTCTAATATTATTATAATATATTGCATTGCTGTCGTTACCTATAGTATAAGAAGTTCCACCCACGTGTATCAATCCCCCATTATTGGGCTGACCTTCTATATTTAAATATTTCAAGCTGTCATTTCTGGCATCATTAATAAACTCAAAAGCTGGACCTATAGCTGTAGTAGATTCATCTCTGAAAGTCCAAGCAGGGGTGGATCCTGTGCCTCCTTTTCGCCCATCAAAAGTTAGGTTTCGGGTTCCTTCTAGTGTTACCAAGGGCCAATAATTTGCATGCCAAGTACTACTCGATGGATCGCCATTGGTGAGTATATCGGACGAGTTGCCAGAGTTGGGTCTGATGGTGACATGCCAATCGCCACTGCGAACTACAAAGGGCCAAAAAATCAGAGGAAAAATTTCGTCACTGGCACTATAATTATCATATACTTCAAATATAATATCACCAGTTATAATTCGTGAATGTAATATATTGGCTACACTGGTAAGCGATTGATAGTTTTTGCCAGTATTCCCTACAGTATATGTGCCAGCCGAAAGGCTAGGTTTACCACCAAGTCTTATATATGCAGTATTAGAATATAGAGACATATATATAGGTTGCGTGCCGCCCAAAGTATTATTATAGTAAAACCCTCCGATATTATTATAGGTTCCGCTTTGGCTAGTACTTGCTCCCATGGCCATGGTGTCGGATGCCGTGCTGTCAAATACACGAATTCCAGCACTGAAAAATATGCAAGTAGGGGAACCTATGGAATATTTCCAATACCGGTTGGTAGCTAAAGCTGTGAAGTTGCTACCGGCACTGCCACCACTGGGGTTGTCGAAAGCTTCCACTGTTGCTGAAGTATTAACTAAACTTCCACTGTTGCAGGTAAATGTTGCGGAATTTCTAGTAACGGGAGATACCATTTCGAAACCATTGTAAGTAGATTTTCCTACTGGGAATAAATATATCCTATTACGGTCCACATATACCAATCCATAAGGAATAGCTCGGTTCATAGGGCCGTTCACCCAGCCACCCGTGCGGGTAACAGCGGTGTAACTGGTATTGCTAATGGTGAGTGTATTGCTGCTAGAAGAATTCAGGGTTCCATTTTGCATATCTAGTTTGTCTACTGATAGTGCGGCATTTAAGGTTACTCCGTTTCCTGTGCCACTGCTATTATTAATGGTAAGTGTTCCCGTAGAAATACTTGAAGGCAACTCACTTCCTGTTGTTTGAGCACTTGTGCCATTGTAAGTAAAATTATTAGTACCAGTACCATAGGTTTTGGTAATTGATCCATGTGATCCATTGCCACGGGTATAAGCAAAACTATTGGTACCGCCATTGCCTAGTGTGAGTGTGCCTCCGCAGCTCAATGCTCCATTATATAATAATATAGAATTTGTAATTGCAACACTGTTTGTTATGGATGCAGTATTATATACTTTTAAATTGGCTATTTTGCTGTTGTTGAATGTTGTGTTTATTGTTTGACCGCTGCTTCCGTTTAATTCTATATAAGTATTGACGCTATCGGCAGTGGTGGTTCCGCTACCTGTTATATTGCCGCCAAGTGCCAGTGTGTTTCTGTTAAGATTAAGTGTGGCTGCGTTTGCTACGTTGCCTGTTACTTCCAGTCTGTGGCCAGTTATATTAGTTCCCGATGCCGTGCGAAGTGTACCACCAGATTCTATATTAAGAGTATTGCCAATTTGCAAGGTGGCTGCTGTCGTTGAACGAAACTCTATAATACCACCATTCAAAATTTCTAGGGATTTGCATTTGCTGTTTCCACTGCCGGGCATATCCACTGTAATGGTATGGCTATTATTAATTACAACACTGTCATTCACGCCGGGTATTGCTCCGCCCACCCATGTGCCGCTTGTGTTCCAATTGCCTGTGCTATTGCTCTGTATAGTGCTTTGAGCTTTGCCGCATAAGCTGAAAAGTGTTATAGAGATAGTTAAAGTGGAATGTAAAAATCTGTTCATGAAAAGGGATAAATTTTAATAGGATTACAAATTTAAGAAATGCTTCTCATAGTAACAGGAATTGGTCCTTTTTGTTTGCGAATGGTGGGGGATTTTTAATGGGTACGTTTGAGACGCTGCTTTTTTAACCCCACTGCGGCGGGTAGAGTTAATACCGACACTCAATATATAATAGTGCAAAAGAAAGGGACTAATCCCCCCGCATCCCGATAATTATCGGGATTAAGCGGGGCATTCGGGATGTAGTTCGGTATAAATGTATATAATCCTTACTTTTGCAAAAAAAGATCCCTTAGCAAACTAGATACTTTATATTAGATACTAAAATGAAAATCGACATCCACGCCCACATCCTCCCAGCCACATGGCCCGACCTTAAGAAAAAATATGGTTATGGTGGCTTTGTATATATGGACCATCATACGCCAGGTTCTGCAAAAATGATGAGGGATGATGGAACATTTTTTAGAGAAGTGCAGCAAAATTGTTGGGACCCCGAAGCTATTTTAATAGATATGGACAAAAACCAAGTTGATAAAATGGTGCTGTGTACGGTACCTGTTTTATTTAATTATTGGGCCAAACCTGCGGATACACTAAACTGGAGCCGTTTTTTAAATGATCATTTGGTGGAAGTGCAGCGTAATTATAATAATCGGTTCATCGGACTCGGCACATTGCCCATGCAGGATATTCAAATGGCCATTCAGGAACTGGAAAGATGCAAATCAATTGGTTTGCTTGGTGTAGAAATTGGCTCGCATATCGAAAATAAAAACTTGGATGACGCTAGTTTTTTTCCATTATGGGAAGCAGCTCAGGATTTAGGGATGGCCATTTTCGTCCACCCTTGGGATATGATGGGTCAAGAAAAAATGCCCAAATATTTTCTGCCTTGGTTAGTGGGTATGCCTGCCGAAACATCTTTGGCCATTTGCTCCATGATATTTGGCGGCGTGTTCGACAAATTTCCAAAATTGCGAGTCATGTTTGCCCATGGCGGCGGTTCGTTTCCTTTTACTGTTGGGCGTGTAAGCCACGGTTGGCATTGTCGTCCCGATTTGTGCGATATCAATAAAATACAAGATCCAAGAGATTATATAGGTAAGTTTTGGATTGATGGAATCACCCACGACCAAGATGCTTTGCGTTACTTAATCAACATGTTTGGGGCAGAAAAAATTGCCTATGGCACCGATTACCCTTTCCCACTGGGCGATTTAGAGCACGGCAAATTTATTAATGAGATGAATGATTTGGACACACACGCCAAAGAACAGCTCTTCAGCAAGACTGCTATTGAATTCTTGGGATTACAAGGGGTATAAAAAAACCCATTCCAATATCTTGGAACGGGTTTCTGAAATCCTTTTACGGACTAAATTTTATTTCATTTTGTTAACATGTCTGCTCAATTTCGATTTTTGATTGGCAGCATTGTTCTTGTGAATCACGTTCTTTTTTGCCAAACGGTCGAGCATACAGTAAAGCGTTTTAAGCATTTCGCTGGCTTCTTTTTTAACTTTTAGGTCACGCAATTTTTTAATCATGTTACGTGTGGTCTTAGCCTGGTAACGGTTACGCAGCCTTTTGACAGCGTTTGATCTGATGCGTTTTAGTGATGATTTATGATTTGCCATGTTCTGGTTTTTTCTTTTTTTAGGGCTGCAAAAATAAGACGATAACTTCTAAAAACAAAACCTTTTTCCAAATTTCTATTTTAGGCTGTCAGTCAATTATAAATTCATCTGTCCAGGAATTTGCACCGTACAACCTTTTGGCCGTAATTTTGTCTTGTCATTCATAAACGTATTCGCATGAAAAAAACCATATATGCATTCTTCATTCTTTTTTTAATAATCCCAATATCAAAGGCTGCCGATAAACCGGGCTATGAAATAAAAATACGAATACAAGGCATGAGAGATACCATGATGTATTTGGCCAATTATTATGGAGGCTATACCGTAAAAGCCGATAGTGCTATAGTGGACAAAAAAGGATGGGCAGTATTTAAAGGAGCCAAACCACTTCCCTGCGGCGTATATATGACAGTGCTGGGGAGTACCAAAATTTTTGAACTTGCAGTGAACGAACAATTTTTCAGTCTCGAAACAGATACTGGATACAATATAAAAAAGATGAAGATAAAAGGCTCGCCCGAGAATGAAATATTTATTGGTTACCAAACAAATTCGGCTGAGTACACTTCTAGTATATATAAATTTCAAGCTCAGATAAGAGAGGTTGAAAAAGACCCAGCAAAAAAGCTTCAGGTAGCACTTTGGCGAGATTCTGCAAAATTTTATAGTGAAAAAGAAACCAATCTGCGAAAAAATATTATCAAGGATTATCCAAACTCTATGACGGCAAAAATCATGAAATCATTGGAGGATATTATTCCGCCGCCCGCCCCTTTGTATAAAGATGGCAGGCCCATGGATTCCAATTTCCAGTTCAACTATTATAGAGAGCATTATTTTGACAATATAGATTTTACTTGCGATTGTTTGATTCGTTGCCCCATATATCATAACAAACTCAAATATTTTTTTGATAAATTAGTTATCATGCATCCTGATAGTATTGTATTTTGGGCATTTAATGTGATTGAAAAAACAAAATCTTCCAAGGAATTATTTAAGTATACCGTACAATATCTTACCAATACCTATGCAAGTTCTAATTATGTGTGCATGGATGCTATTCCTGTAAATTTAATTCTGAAGTATTATACTTATAAGGATGCTTTTTGGTTAGACAGCTTGCAGATATATCGCTCACGATTGGAAGCAGAAGCATTGTTTCCAACATTGTGCAATAAAAATGCTCCCAATTTGATGATGCACGATTCGGCATTAGAAAAACTGATTATGGCAGTGGTGAAAGCAGACACCATTCCCGATTCGCGTTCAGCCAAAATATATAGTTTAATGCAGCTACATGGCACCACCAATTTGTATGATGTGAAAGCTCAGTATACTATTCTAATGTTTTGGGATCCAGATTGTAGCCACTGCAAAGCCGAGATGCCTAAGGTAAAAGCTTTGTATGATAAAATGAAAAGTAAAGGGGTGGAAGTGTTTGCCGTATGTGTGGAGTCGGACTATAATAAATGGATTGAATATATAAATGCCAACGATTTAAAATGGATTAATGTAATTGATATTTATAATATATCTGAGTTTAGAAAATACTACGATATCAAAAGCACACCTGTTATTTTATTATTAGATAAAGACAAAAAAATATTGGCTAAAAAGCTTGATGGCACAACACTTGACGATTACTTATCGCATGAACTAAAACTCAATTAATTATACTACAATTGTTAAGTTCAGATAAAAACGAGTGGTTTGCAAATTGGTTCGATACACCATATTATCATATATTATATAAGAATCGTTCGGTGGCAGAAGCCGAAAATTTTATAACTAAACTTATTGATTTTTTGCAATTACGAAGTGGTGCTACCATACTTGACAATGCGTGTGGAAAGGGTAGACATGCTATTCATCTTAACAAATTAGGATATAATGTAGTTGGCCTAGATCTTTCGGAACAAAGTATTATACAAGCCCAAAAATGTGAGAACGATGCTTTGCATTTTGTCGTACACGATATGCGTAAGGTTTTTAAAGTAGATGAGTTCGATGCAGTATTCAATCTCTTTACAAGTTTTGGATATTTTGAGGAAGAATCGGATGATTTGAATATATTGTATGCCGTAAAAAAGCAGTTGAAGGACAATGGGATTTTCGTATTGGATTTTTTTAATACGGCTCCCATAATCAAAAAATTTGCAAATGGATATATATATAATGATGTACAAAATATAGAAGGAATAACTTTCGATATCCATAAAAAAACAGAAGGCAATAAAATTATTAAGACCATTGATATTGTTGATGGAAATAAAGAATTATCTTATATCGAACAAGTACGTTTATATACTTTACCAAACTTCTTGGATATGTTTGCTAAAGTAGGTTTTAACGTAAAACAAGTTTTTGGAAATTACCAATTGCAAGGGTATGATGAGCATGAAAGTGATAGGATGATTTTTGTGGTGGAGAGGTAGTAATACCGAAATCAATATATAATAGTCCAAAAGAAAGGGACTAATCCCCCCGCATCCCGATAATTATCGGGATTAAGCGGGGCTTTCGGGATGTAGTTCGGCATTACCAT
>JAWXAU010000052.1 GCA_034439655.1 Bacteroidota bacterium
GCTACTCGTATGCATTTTCCATAGTTAAGGAAAGTATTTATCAAATTATATTTTTTGGGAGCTGTTATTTTGCCACCCCGCCGCAGCGGGCTGCTGTAACTAAAAAAGGGCAGCATTCTAAGTTTTAAAATTCGTGTTTCAAACCTTTATATTTATTAGAATCGAATTATGAAAGAGGTCTATTCTTGTTCCATATATTTATTTTTTTGTTTTCTTCGCCTTGGCAGCATTTTTCAATGCTTCTTTTTCCAAGTTTTCCTGTATCCTAAATTTCACTATATCTGTAATCAATTTTGTTGGCAGAGATTTGTCTACGGGGAATTGAATGGTGCCTTTAGAAAGTTTATAATCTTTTAGTTTGTCTTTGAACGAAGCTATAGCACCGGGCATGGCATAAAAGCCATAATGATTTTTATAAGCCGCATAGTATAATAACATACCATGAAGCTTATATGCAGGCATTCCATAACTTATTACTTCTTCGGCTTTCGGAGCTGCTTTTTTAACTAGTTCTCTAAGTTTTTTTAAAGCCGTTTGCTGTGGCTCGGGCTGCATGGCTATGTATTCATCGACAGTTGAGATTTGTACTTTTTCTTTTTGCATATAATTCACTAATAAATAATTAATTTATTATCTAATAACATGCTAAAATTCACAAAGTATTTTCTACCTTGATAACCGACAGTAGCGTAATTCACAATAATAATTGTCTTTTCCCTTAACTTTTTATATTTATTAAAAATAAAACAATTTCCAGCTTCTATTAATTCGCCTATCCTATAATTTAATCTTTCTGATAAATCATTATTTCGAGCAATACCTGCAGCATTAATAATTTTTTTTATTGTGTCAGCCAATATATATTTAAATAGAAGACTATCATCCTTTAAATCAGAATGAGTAGCCGTCCAAATTTTCATATTAGTATAAAAAGATTTATAGTTTGTTAAAACCTGAAAACTATCAGTTTCAATAAGTAATACAAGCTTTGTTTTACTTATTTTACTCGAATCAAGTAGTTTGACTGTACGCTTATTTATCGTCTCTTGACCGCGTGATTTTAGTGAAAGAAATATTAATATAATTGATATATATTTCATTAACTTTTTCTACTCATTATTTCCCATCAAACATCACAGGAATACTCAACCCAATACTATTATCTTTACCATCATCTAACTTCAACCACACACTATATCCCGCTGGCGTTGCTACAAGATTTTTTGTTGTGAAATTGATAGCTCCTGTGCCGTTTGTGACGGTAGTTTTTGCATTGGTTTCTTTTACAATATTCCCCTTATTGTCCACTACTCTTAACGTATAGTTTATATTATTTCCTATATCTTTTAGTTGTTCCAAATTAAATTTATAATCGGTATTGGCAGCTAGATGGAAAAGGTTTGCCTCCTTTTTTGTTGCGGTTTCTATAATCGTAAATTTTCCAATATAAGCTCCCACATAACCACCCATAATACCAACGCCCAACGAAGAATGTGAACTTGAAATATTATTATGAATTGCGGTATTTGCTGCCATAGTGAACGGGAATATAATAAATGCTTCGGCGGTACCGCGTTTATCAAAAAAACGTACTTTCACCGTGTATTTCTGCCCATATTTTAGGATGGTAGTATCTGTAAAACCTAGGGTCATGGACAAGGATTTGAGATACTCCAGAGGCAATCCTTTTTTGCTGTCTTTATACAAATCTTCAGCTTCGCCCAAAGATGAATCTTTGTCATTATATAATCCAAATCCTAGTCCTGAAAATGCATTGTCCTCATCATCGACACAAAAACCTTTGGGCTCAAGCAATTTTAATTTAATAGATTCGATGCCTAGCTTTGGTCCTGTAATAAATCCATTACCCTCTTCTGGTTTCAGTTCAAATTTATTATATGATAATCCTTTGCATATAAATATAGCTCCAGTAAATGGATCCACTTCTATATTGCCATATCTATAAGGCTCTGTTGGACAAGGTTTAACAAGGTTTTTTGTCCATTCGCAAGCCAATTCTTTTGCCTCTGCTTTTCCTGTTTTATCAAGTTCGTACGATTTTTGATAATCGCTACATGCCAAATCTTTCTTTTCCATCTTTGTATAACAGTCACCACGATATTTCCATAACTCAGCTTCACTTTTTTCCAGTTCCAAACCTTTATCAAAATCTTTTAATGCTAAGGAATATTCACTTAATTTTGTGTAACAACGACCTCTATTTCTGTAAAACTTCCAATTGGCAGGGTCTAATTTAATAGCTTCGGTATAATCTTTTATTGCCTCCACATATTTTTCACTTTCACGGTAGGCATCTCCTCTATACCAGTATCCTTTCGATTGGCTTGGGTCGGTGGCAATGGCTTTGCCAAAATAGTCGATGGCCTTCTCATAATCCATCGAATTATAATATTCATCACCTTGGGTGATAAGGCTATCAAAACTCTGGGAACTTACTATATAGTTTACAAATAAAAAGAATAAAAACAATAGGTGTTTTTTCATGGTATTAATTATTTAGCTTGGCAAAGCTAGAAGGAAATAACTGAAAAACAAAAGTCTATAGCATTAAGCCGTATTCTTTACTCAATAATATTCTATAAGCCGCTCATCTTCTCTCACTGGCATATTTTCTATATTCAACTCGGTCATTTTTATCCAATTATTATTTTTATCGTATTCAAATTTGAATGTAGATTTTGTGCTCAAACCTCCATCTGCCCTATACCTGTTTGCCTCGGTGGTATTTCCATAAGCATCATATTTATATAGAGACTTAGCAACTAATGTATCTATTGCGTCATACATTACTAATTCAGTCATATTATTTTTGTCATCATATTTTCTGGTAAATTTTTGTATAACGCTTCCATCAGGGTTATAATAATTCAACCCTATTTCATTGCCCCGGGCATCATATTTATAAGTTGCTCTGGCATTTAAACTACCATCCGGTTTATATTCATTATATTCTATCTCATTGCCTGCCGCATCGTACTTTTTGATTGCTGTACCGTACAGACTACTATCGGCTTTATGTATCGAAATTTCTATTTGATTTCCTTGGTCATCATATTTATAGGCATAATATTTTTCCAAACTACCGTCGGGAAAATATTCACTGCTGCTTATCCTATGGCCGTTTTCATCATACACAGGTACGGATTTTTTTTTCCAACCTCCATTTAAATTATTTACCACAAACTCGGTTACCATACCCTTTTCGTTATACTTATATATAGATTTGGAAACCAAATCTCCTTTAACAGCCCCTATCTCTTGACGTGTATATGAATAACTATTAAAAGTTACTCCCTTAACTTTGCCTATCAGTTTAACTTTTGTTAAATCAGATTTAATTTTTCGATTATTCTCTGTACAAGAAAACATCAGGAAACATATACAGATTGGTATTATAATTTTAGCGTTTTTGTGCATGAAATTTATTTGGTTAGTTTGCAAATATAATACTTTACCATTACTTACCATGTGCAGCCTGCATCATTTTATGCGATAATTCCTTGCCCAGCCATCGGTCTATGATACCATGTACCAAATATATAACAGGGGTCATGAGTAAAGCTATCACAAATTTATATATATAATTCATGGTGGCAATGGCAAGTACCCTTTCCAAAGGCCAGTCGTTGCCTATATAAAAAGCAATATACAATACCACAAAACTATCCACTAACTGCGATACCAAAGTGGAACCAGTGCTTCGTAGCCATATATATTTCTCACCCGTAGCCCGTTTTATTCGGTGAAAAATAGAAACATCCAGCAACTGACCAATAAGAAAAGCAACCATACTTCCTGCAATTATCCATAGACCTTGCCCATAAACACTATTATAAGCTATATCCATATTTAGGTCTCCCTTCATAATCCAAAAACCTGCAGGTTGTAGTTTCATGGCCCCAAAAACCATTACAAAACTATATAATATCATAGCAATGGCTAAGTAACTGTAAAACCGCACGGCTTTGCTACCAAAGTATTCGTTGATTATATCAGTCATTACAAACACAAGTGGCCACAGAAGCACACCCGCAGTGAGATTGAATGACAGATGTTCGCTACCTAGCAGACTGATATCGAATGGGTTGATGCCCAAGGTGCCTTCCAAAGAAAATATTTTGGCTCCAATAAATTCTGCCACCAAAGCATTGGTAATAAAGAATGAACCCAATATGAGGAATAAAGTATTTCGCTTGTGTGAGTCGGTATCTGTAAAGTTCATGTATCTATTTTTGGCCTTGCAACTTAAACCCAAATCAATTAATAGAAAATACCTTATAATTAACTAATTCATTTTCTTTTGCTTACGTTTGTGCATCACCTAAGGTTTTAATTAAGGCTAAAACACAAATGGCAAAAAACTGTTCTTTAGAATTAATGAATTATTTAGCACACCTTTTTTTAAGCGGAAGTGAAGACCCTATCATTATTGGGAATTTCATAGCCGACCATGTGAAAGGCAGACAAATAGACCACATAGATAAGGAAATTTCAAAAGGCATACACATGCATAGAGCTATTGATGCTTTTACCGACACTCATCACATTGTATTGCAAACCAAGGATCGGCTCCGGCACACACAAAGCAAATACACACCAGTGGTGGCCGATGTATTTATGGATCATTTTCTGGCCAGTAAATTTGATGAATTCAGCCCTACGCCTCTCGATATTTTTGCGGATAATGTGTTTCAAATTCTTAAAGCCAATGAAAATATGTTGCCATTGCGTACACAAAATATGCTGGTATATATGCAAAATGAAAATTGGCTCACCGCCTATAGAACAATAGCTGGGATGGATTTTATTCTGAAAGCCATGTCACGCCGCACCAATTTCCCTTCCAATATGGCCACCGCAGCCGATGATTTGGAAAGAGATTATTTATTTTACGAAAAGGATTTTGAAGTGTTCTTCCCCCAACTGCAAGCCTTTTGCAAGGATTATTTGAAGAATATATGATAATTGCTTCTTCTTTTTTTAAGTAATAAAACACTTGGAA
>JAWXAU010000053.1 GCA_034439655.1 Bacteroidota bacterium
ATATTTCATGTGAAAAAGAAGAATAATTATTCATTATACTATGCTTTTAATTCAAAATAGACAATTGTTCCTGGTGGCTGAGTTTTTGAGCAGACCCTACTTATACCGAAACTCAATATATAATAGTCAAAAAAAGGGGCACTAAACATATTATAGCTCGGCATTACCGTTCTAAAAACCAATCCGCCACAGGCGTAGAACTATTATAGGTTAAGAAATGTATTATACCGAAACTCAATATATAATAGTCAAAAAAAAGGGGCACTAAACATATTATAGCTCGGCATTACCATTCTACAAACCTATAATAGTCCAAAGACTATTATAGGTTAAGAAATGGTATTATCTCCTATTCCTTCGTACTTATCGCCTCTTATTCCCAAATCTCCTACTTGGAGCTGGTTTATTTCCTTGAGCTGCTCCGCCTTTTGCAGGTTTTGCAGTGCTTGCTTTAAATTCTGCAACCGCTGCATCGCTTAGTGGGAATGGGTGTTCGGTACCAGGGGGAATGGGTCTCCCAATCAGTTTTTGTATATCTTTTAAGTAATCCATTTCAGTTTCGTCACAAAATGAAAATGCGATTCCGCTTGCTCCAGCTCTGCCTGTGCGACCAATACGATGCACATAACTTTCAGGCACATTGGGTAATTCAAAATTAATTACATGCGACAAATCATCCACATCAATTCCGCGAGCTGCTATATCTGTAGCAACCAAAACTCTTGTATGTTGATTTTTGAAATTTGTAAGAGCACGTTGTCTCGCATCCTGCGATTTATCACCATGAATCGCCTCTGCTTTAATTCCTGATTTTACCAAGTCTTTGGCAACTCTATCAGCTCCATGTTTGGTTCTTGTAAAAACTAAAACCGTATTGATAGGTTCTGTTTTGAGCAGGTGTACCAGTAGTTTGCGTTTGTCTGCTTTGCCCACCATATATATATATTGTTGTATAGTATCGGCTGTGGTCGATGCAGGAGTAACTTCCACCTTAATTGGTTCATGTAATATAGTATTTGCTAGTTTTACAATTTCGGGCGGCATGGTAGCCGAGAAAAATAGGGATTGTCTCTTGGCAGGAATTTTAGCAATTACTTTT
Source organism: Bacteroidota bacterium (assembly GCA_034439655.1). Taxonomy (NCBI): domain Bacteria; kingdom Pseudomonadati; phylum Bacteroidota; species Bacteroidota bacterium. The sequence continues at coordinate 1,100 of JAWXAU010000053.1, forward strand.
TTCACATCGTGAATAAAACCCATGTCCAGCATACGGTCTGCTTCATCCAACACAAATATTTTCAAGTGTTGCAAATGTACAAATCCTTGATTCATTAAGTCGAGCAAACGGCCAGGCGTGGCTATTAATACATCAGGTTTATTACGTAGGCCAGTTGTCTGAGGATTTTGTGGAACGCCGCCAAATATCACTAAATGTTTGAGTCCAGTATGTTTTCCATAAGCTTCAAAACTTTCATCAATTTGTATCGCTAGTTCGCGGGTAGGTGTTAATATCAATGCACTGATATGCCCGGTTCTGTTTCCTTTTGAATGCTCACCATGCAATATTTGTAGCATAGGTATAGCAAATGCAGCGGTTTTTCCTGTTCCAGTTTGGGCACAGCCTAAAAGGTCTTTGCGGTCAAGTATAATAGGAATGGATTGTTGCTGAATGGGTGTTGGAGTGGTGTAACCTTCTGTTTTTAGTGCCCTCAAAATAGGCTCTATCAGGTTCAATTTGTCAAATGTCATGTAATCTTTTAAAGTATTGTATATTTATTTATTTAGTACAAAGGTAGGTGATTTTGAGGCATATTGGTTTTGTATTTAATTAGAGGCGTCACCCTGCACTTGTTTCTGGGTGTATTATAACAATGTTCATTAAAAAATTCTGGAATAAATTCTGAATCACGAGTAGACAGGCTATATCATTATATGTCTCCAAGTGCTTTCTTATATACTTCTAAACATCGCTTCCTCGCAAAATCATGGTCTACAATAGGTTTTGGGTATTCGGATGATAAGTACTCAGGCACCCATTTTTTAATATATATATAATCTTTGTCGAATTTTTGAGTTTGCAGGTAGGGATTAAATATCCTGAAATAGGGAGCTGCATCGGTACCGCAGCCTGCTGCCCACTGCCAGCCTCCATTGTTCGAGGCTAGTTCGTAATCCAATAGTTTTTGAGCAAAATACCATTCGCCCCACCGCCAATCTATCAATAAATGTTTGGTGAGAAACGAAGCTACTATCATACGAACGCGATTGTGCATATAGCCTGTTTCATTGAGTTCACGCATGCCTGCATCTACAATGGGATAGCCTGTTTGTCCTTCGCACCACCGTGCAAATTGTTCTTCATTATTTAGCCATTTTAGGGCATCATACTTTTCTCTAAAACTATTTTCTACTACATGCGGGAAATGATATATTATTTGCATATAAAATTCACGCCATATCAATTCATTTAAAAATGTTTCGGAAAGTGTTAAAGCTTTTGCTACTTTTTCACGGATAGAAATAGTGCCGAAACGCAAATGGATTCCGAGCCTCGAGGTGCCTGCTATGCTTGGTATGTCACGGGTTTCTGCATAATTTTGTATAAGTCCTTTTGTGATATTTTTTGAAGGAATTATAATATCCGTTTTCTCAAATCCTAAATCAGTTAAATCAATATTTTTATGAGGTGTAGTTTTATATAAATTGTGAAAATATTCTTCAGTTGGATATGATTTGGTATAAATGGATGTCAACTTTGCTTTCCACTTTTTGCTATATGGTGTAAAAACGGTATAAGGATTTCCATCGTCTTTCACCACTTCTTTTTTCTCAAATATTACTTGGTCTTTGTAGCTGTGCAATCTAATATTATTTGCATTTAAAATAGTTTCTACTTGCTTGTCACGCAATATAGCGGCAGGTTCGTAGTCATGATTGGTGAATACTTCAGCTATATCAAATTCTTGTAAAATTTCTTTCCAAGCTTCTTCCGTAGTATTACATTTAATGAGTAGTGAAGAGCCTTTTTCTTTCAATTCCTTTTTAAGTTGTATAATAGTTTGATGAATAAAATCAACTCGTTTGTCAAATTTATTTTCTAGTTTATCTAATATAGTTTTGTCGAAAATAAATAAACACAATACAGGCTTATCATTTTTTAAAGCATGGTATAATGCTGCATTGTCGTTTAATCTTAAATCTCTTCTAAACCAATGGATGTTTATTTTTGGCATACGATACAAACAACCACATCATCATTTAGTTTTGTAACCTAGTTCGTATGTTCAAAAAAATTAAACCCGAGTATTTGATCGTTGCCTGTGTTACCTTGGTGGGGGCGATACTGCGGCTATGGAATGCCGCGGATATTCCCTTAATGAACGACGAGCTCAGTGCCATTTTTCGCACGCATTATAGCAGCTTAAGTGAGCTTTTTAATAAAGGCATCAAACCCGATGGACACCCGGCTTTGGTTCAATTATTTTTGTACTATTGGATTCAGATTGGTGGTGAAAATTCTTTATGGATAAAATTACCTTTTTTGCTATTGGGCATAGCTTGCATCCCATTAACTTATATAGCTTGCAAAAAATGGTTCAATGAAACAGCTTCCATCGTTAGTTGTACTTATATCGCCAGTTTGCAATACACGGTATTTTATTCTCAGTTAGCTAGGCCCTATAGCTGCGGTTTGTTTATGGTGCTTTTGTTTTTTATTTACTGGACCAAAATTGTGAAAGAAAATAAATATAATTGGAAAGTAATTCTATTATATATACTCTTTGGAATCTTTGCTGCCACCACACATTATTTTAGTTTACTTACTATTGCTATAATAGGTTTGTTGGGTTTATTTATAGTCGGCAAAGAATTTAGATTCAAATATATATTATTGAATTCGGCTTTAATTGTGACGTATTTGCCCAATATCAGTATTTTGATTTATCAATTAAATACAGGTGGGGTAGGGGGTTGGCTAAGCAGACCCAACGGTAATTTTATAATAGATTATTTAGATTATACAATGAACTTTTCTTCATTGGTTATTTGGTCTGTTATTGCTTTATTTGTTTGGGGCTTAAGAAGTATTTTTGAAAATAAAAAGGCGTTTTTATTCCTTGCAGTTTTTACCATAGTTTATCTTACAGGTTATATATATTCAATTAAGGTAAATCCAGTTTTGCAGTATAGTGTACTCATCTTTGCATTTCCATTTCTATTATTTTCTTTCTTTGGAAATTTGCCCAGTATAAAACCAAAACTGTTGTTCTTATTGAGCTTTTGCATACTTTGTATCAATGTTTTTTCGCTTATTAAAGACAGGAAGTATTATACCTATTTTTATGAATCGCCGCACCAAGAGATTTTGAAAGAAGCAAATACCTATTATAAAAATCAAGCTCAAAAACCTTTGGTATTATTGTTTACAAATTCTAAATTTAATAGTTATTTTAACGAAAAATACACTTATAATTTTAATTATGTAGATTTGAATGAGCATGCAGCTCCCTTTGTGAAATATATAGATAGCACCTTATCTAAATATAAAGGTTATAAACTTGTTTATGGAGCTTTAAGTAGCGAAAACCCATACTGGTTGCCCTACTTGCAAAAATACTTTCCTTATATTGAAATGAAGAAAGATTATTTTATTGGAAATTTTTATGTACTTTCTAAAACTAAACCTACAAATCAAATAGAAGAACTCCAATTGGATTCTATAATCTCGACCAAAGCAATTGTAATAGATGGAAATGAATGGACCACAGCATACGAATTTCAATTGGATAAAATATTAACTCATCACAATAATATTATAGATATTGTATATGAATTAGAATCGGATACCGCTGTAAATGCTTCTATAGTTTCAGAACTGATGCAAGATACCGCAATCAAACAATGGCGAGAACAAGAAGTAAATATTTTTCAATTAAATAAAAATAAGTTCGAAGCAATATATTCTTTCAATATGGCCGACTGTAAGCATCTTGGAGATAATCTTAAACTAAAATTCTTTTTATGGAACAAATCAAAAGAGCATTTTATAATAGGGCAGATAAAAATTAGGGTGCGAAAAGGCAATCCACTATTATATGGTTTTTATGAGAAAATAGAATAAGCATGCAGGATTTTATTTTTTAATTTTATTTGGATAGTTGGATTTTAATCCTTTTATTTGCCTTAATTAAAGATTAAAGTTCTTAAATAATTATCGGCGTTCATTTAAACAAATTGTAAAGAGCTAAACAGGAAATTTTGCAAAACATGACTTTTATGTTTGCTTCGACGCACCCGTCCTTGGGGTGTGTTCTTTCTTACATTTTTTCATGTTTAGGTATTCCTGTACCTGCTTTTGAAGGAATAGTAGGGAAGTTCACTCCTCTTTTGGTAAATTGAGGTTGTGAAATAGATGTATGATGTAACAATTCAATTCAATTAACAACTATAAAGAACCTCAAAAAATTATAAAAAAAATTATTATTATTATCGCAATCATTTTGCAATTTGCTACTCCTAAATTTTCAAATGCTCAGTTAGATTCATTTTTTGTCAATAATGTTTCTGAGTATGATTCAGCAGGCTTATTTTATTTTTACCCATCTAAACTTTCAGCAGGACAACTATTTAGTACTTATCAGTATTATTTCTTTGACGATACTTTAAATGAAATGACTCTAGTTAGGGCATGGACAGATAGCTTGCTTCATTATGACCATTATAAGTATCAACAATTCTATAAAGATATTAAAATAGAAGGAGCCGAGTTCATTGAGCATTCTCAAAGTGGTTTTTTAAAATATGCCTACGGCAAGGTTGCAACTTTTCAAGATCAGACAATATATTCAGGGCTATTAACATCTGTTATGGCATACGATAGTTTAAAAAAACAATTAAACTATTATACAAGTTTGAGTCCCGCATGGCTAGATTGAAACTGGCAACAGGATTATAGATTAAGTATAGGGGATTCTTCAGCAACAAATGTACCCATTGGTGAATTAATTTGGGCGTTAGATAATTATAGAAACTTAGGTTTTATGATAAGTAGTTCTAGGTATAAGCTCGCATGGCGTTACGATATATTATGTATTGGCTTAAATGGGTTTCAAAAAACATATTTTGTTGATGCCTATACTGGGGAAGTCTTTAGAGAAACAAATATTGGACGCAGTAATGGACCAGCTGTAATTACATTCAATGCTAATAGGACCATAGACACAAAACAACGTGGATTTCCGCACCATGATTGGATTTTGCAAACAGATGATGCTACCAGAAATATTCATACTAAATATTATTCTAGTAATGCGTGGTTTATACAATCAAATGTTAAGAAAAGTAATGATATTTGGAATGCTACTGAGGTTATGGCCACAGACCCTCACTGGATAGTTTCAGAAGCTTGGGACTACTATCTCACAGTTCATAGTAGAACAGGCATGAACGATCATGGCAGCATTGTCAAGGTACAAGGAAATTGGAATCAACCTCAAGCCCATTTCATAAGGAGAAACGGAGACAGCTACATTGAGATCGGCACTGTAAATAATTTATATTTAGCTACTTTGGATATCGTGGGACATGAATACATGCACGGAATAACTTGGCAAACAAGTAATTTGACAGGCTGGGATGAGGCAGGTGCATTAGACGAGTCATTTTCTGACATTATGGGAGAAGCGTTAGAAAGATGGTTTAGAGGAACAAATGATTGGGTAACTGGAAATGACTTGGGCACAGGCGTCGATTTAAATGGAGCAATGTTAAGACGATCTCTTCAAAATCCTAGTGCATTAGGCAGTAATGCAGATCCTAATAATGGGTGTAGTAAATCTACTGGAAATCCAGATACCTATTTGGGTACATTTTGGAATACGGACGATAGTTGCGATAATGGGGGGATTCATTCAAATTGCGGTGTTCAAAATTTTTGTTTTTTCTTGTTATCCCAAGGTGGTTCTGGCACGAATGATAATGGTGGTTTTTATAGTGTTACCGGTATAGGAGCAGACGACGCAGCTTTAATTGCTTATAATACTGTTGTAAACAATCTCACTTCAGTTTCTCAGTTTACAAACTCTAGAGCTAATTCTATTGCAGTGGCAAGGGCGATTTTTGGTACTTGTTCTAATGAAGAAATTCAAACTCAAAATGCATGGGCAGCAGTTGGGATTGGATTTAGAAGTTTATGCCAAAATAATTCAATTTCGACTTTTAACCAATTGGAAAAAAAATCAACCATCTATATACCCTAATCCAACAAAGAATAATTTTAGAATACAATTTAGCACCTCCAAGGAATATAGCGTCGATATATATTCCACTAATGGAGAATTGGTTCAATCAGCTAATAAAGTTAACAATTTTAATAATAATATTTTTTCAACTGAAGATATCGCTGCGGGTATATATTTTATAAGAATATATGATAACAAAGACGTAATTACGTTGAAAATAGTTAAACGATGAAAATA